>NZ_AMGD01000015.1:0-40834 GCF_000297555.1 Paenisporosarcina sp. TG-14 | reverse complement strand
ACAACTTCTCATCGTTATGTCAACAAAAAGTTTTGCTCTTTTTCATTTACTTTGTCGCTTTCAAAACAGCAACTTTATAAATATATCAGCCTAGTTACTATAAGTCAAGACTAGTTGTAAAAGTTTTTGTTCCTCTTATTATATCAGAATTTTCGCTCAATACAAGTCATAATAAGATGCTAAATATAACCAAAAAGCAGGACGTTACTTTTTAATAAGTAACGTCCTGCTTGATATTATTATGAACCTTCAACGAATACAAAGTATAGAACAAAAACTACAAACATTCCGTACATGATAGGATGAACCTTTTTAGCATTGCCGCTCAAGATCATCGTTATAGGATAGAAGATAAATCCAATTGCAATCCCTGTAGCAATACTATACGTAAGGGGCATTGCAATAATCGTTAAAAATGCGGGTACTGCTATTTCGAATCGGTTCCACTCTATTTTGTTTAATGATGAAACCATCAAGACACCAACAATTATTAAAGCTGGAGCTGTTACTGCAGAAGTCATAACTGATAACACAGGTGAAAACAATAAAGCGAACAAGAAAAGTACACCAGTAACAATTGCAGCGAAACCTGTACGTGCACCTGCCGCAACTCCTGCACTTGATTCAATGTATGAAGTAGTTGTCGATGTACCGAACACAGCTCCCGTTACTGTTGCTAAAGAATCTGCAAGCAATGCTTTGCCAGCGCGAGGTAACTTGTTATCTTTCATTAATCCTGCTTGATTTGCAACAGATACTAAAGTACCTGCTGTGTCAAAGAAATCTACAAACAAGAATGTGAGGACAACGATTAAAAATGGATACGTAAGTAATGAACCTGGATCATTAAATATTGGTTCAAAAGCTACACCGAAAGTTGGTGCTACGCTTGGAACTTTTCCTATTATAGATGAAGGAATATCAACTAAACTGAAAATCATACCCACAACAGCTGTTAGAAGCATACCGTAAAAGATACCGCCTTTAATACCACGAGCCATAAAAATAACGGTTATGAATAAACCAAATATCGCTAACAATGTATTTCCTGCAGATAAATCACCAAGTCCAACAAGAGTTGCTGGATTATCTACGATGATTCCTGCATTTCGTAGTCCAATAAATGCTATGAACAAACCAATACCCGCTCCAACTGCATATTTCAATTCAGCGGGAATCGCATTAATAATTCTCTCTCGAATACCTGTTAATGATAGAACAATAAAAATGAGTCCTGAAAATAAAACGCCTGTTAATGCTGTTTCCCATGGGATACCATACGTTAAGACAACAGTATAAGCAAAAAATGCATTTAATCCCATTCCGGGAGCAAGGGCTATTGGATACTTGGCGAGTAGCCCCATAAAGATAGATCCGACGGCCGCTGCTAAAGCCGTGGCTACGAATACCGCACCTGCGTCCATCCGCATCGAGTCTGGTAAATCTGGAACAGAGTCTAATGATAATACTAGTGGGTTAACGATTAAGATATACGCCATTGATAAGAATGTTGTTAATCCACCGATAATCTCTCGACGATAGTTAGTTCCGAGTTCTTCAAATTGAAAATACTTTTTCATGATTTTCCTCCGTGTTGTCTTGTACACACATTAGTTTCTACTATAATAGAAGCTTTCTTAAAATACCTCTCTTAAAGTAACTCTATTACCTTAGAAGAAACTTGCCTTCAAAAGAGTTTAAGTGCCGCGCTAAGCTTGTTATTATAAACAACAAAAAGCATGCGACAAAAAAGTCGCATGCTTCCGATTATCATATCACCTAAGGGTCATATGAATGAAGAAAGACGAAAGAGTTCGTATTTCTAAATCGTAGTCGAGTCATTTATGGTAACTCGGTAGAAACTTTCGGGCCATATTCCCGACATTATACGACGACATTATTTAATTACAATAGAAATAATAACATTAATGCTATATGATTTCAATCTACTTTCCGAACATTGTTTTTTAAAAAGCGGTTAATGTTCGGAAATAACAGCGATTTCCAATTGAACTGTTTATTCCCACTCAATCGTTGCTGGTGGCTTACTCGTAATGTCGTAAAGTACTCGGTTAATATGTGGTACTTCATTTACTATACGTACACTGATTTTCTCTAGAACATCCCACGGCACACGAGCCCAGTCAGAAGTCATTCCATCGATAGATGTAACTGCACGAATTCCTATTGCGTAATCATACGTACGGGCATCTCCCATAACACCTACGCTACGAATGTCAGGTAGCACTGTGAAGTATTGCCAAATATCACGTTGTAGATCCGCTTTAACTACTTCTTGATGTAAAATCGCATCAGACTCACGAACAATTTTAAGTTTTTCCTCTGTAATTGCTCCTAAAACGCGAATTCCAAGACCTGGTCCTGGGAATGGTTGACGCCATACGATTTCATCCGGCATTCCAAGCTCTGTTCCAAGTGCACGTACTTCGTCTTTGAATAAAGTTTTTAATGGTTCAATTAACTTAAACTGCATATCTTTAGGTAAACCACCAACATTGTGATGGGATTTAATTGTTTGTGCAGTAGCTGTACCACTTTCAATAATGTCTGTGTAAAGAGTTCCTTGTGCAAGGAAGTCCATACCTTCTAATTTTGACGCTTCATCGTCGAATACATAAATGAATTCATTGCCGATAATTTTACGCTTTGTTTCAGGATCCGATACGCCCTCTAGTTTGCTCATGAAACGTTCTTGTGCATCTATTTTAATTACATTCATGTTGAATCCGTCAGCGAACATCTTCATAACGCTTTCAGCTTCACCTTTACGCAGTAAACCGTGATCGACAAACATACATGTTAATTGATCACCAATTGCTTTGTAGAGTAATACGGCTACTACAGAAGAATCTACTCCACCACTTAAAGCACATAATACTTTTTTATCGCCAACTTCATGGCGAATTTTTTCGATTTCAAGTTCAATAAAGCCTTCCATTGACCAATCGCCTTTTGCCTTACATATGCCAAATACGAATTGGCGAATTATTTCAATACCATAAACAGAATGACGGACTTCTGGATGGAATTGAACGGCATATAATCCTCTTGATTCATCAGCCATTGCTGCTACTGAACAAGATGGACTTGTTGCAATTACTTCAAAGCCTTCTGGAGCAACTGTTACATGATCACCATGACTCATCCATACAACTTGCTCGTTCGGCAGGTCTTTGAATAAAGGAGTTTCTTTAATTACTGAGATTTCAGCTTTTCCGTACTCACGATGTGTAGCTTTTTCAACTTTTCCACCATAATGAAGAGACATTAATTGCATACCGTAGCAAATCCCTAAGATTGGCACATTTAAATCAAAGATTGCAGGATCGACGTGAAATGCATTCTCATCGTATACCGAGTTTGGACCACCCGAGAAAATAATACCTGTAGCATTCATCCCTTTTATATCTTCAGCCGTGATTGTGTGTGGGTGTAATTCACTATAAACACCAAACTCACGAATACGACGTGTAATTAACTGATTGTATTGACTACCAAAATCTAGTACAACGATTTTTTCTTGTTCTTTTAAGATAGGAGTTGCTGACAATGTGTACACCTCTTCATTTAGATTATCCTGCTCCTATTAACAAAAAAAACGCGTACGAAAGAAAACCTTTCTACGCGTTCTTTTGCTCTACTTAAGAAAAGTGCAAGTGTCGTTCAGTCTGACACTTTGAACTAGACAAAAAGTCTATCTTTTCTTATGAAAAAGGCGAAATCAAACAAACGTCCATTAATTAGTAGACATGTTTGAATTCGCCTTCATAGTCAAGTCATTTCCGGCGACTTGGTAGAGACATCCGAACCGTATCATCGGACATATATAAGGGCAAACGGTCTGTATAATTTTTCTCAATTCTACAGGTAGTTTGACTTAAAATCAACCGCTTGTCTTATTGATTAAGTTTTCCCAAGATTCTCTCAGTTTCAACCATTCATGAGCCTCTATATTTCTTCCATAAAAGCCCTTTTCATAAGCAATTGTTAACATTCTCATATCTTTTGAATCGAAGAAACCATCTACATAATTCGCATACGATTGCAGAGTCTGCCCTTCTCTTCGTGCCACACCATACAACGCGAGTTGTTTTAATAAACGGTGATAACTATTTTCAAAAGAATTCCAATCATCTTTACGTAATCGATAGTAAGGCACTAACAGTTTGGGCATCCATTTTTGTCGAATACGGAACAAGACTACAAGAAGTCCTATCGCAAATATACTCCAGAGAATTATGCGCCCTCGATTATTTGAAATCCAACCCATAAAATTTTGCATGGTTTCTGTAAATCTTTCAGAAATTGATTTATTATCTTCAATTTCTGTTGGTTGCGGTTTTTTCGGTTGTTCTGGCACAACTGCTTCTTCAGGCTCTTCTGTAGAGTCTAATTCTAAATCGTAATCAATATTTCCAGTTCCACTAAATCCAATAGTTGGTTCAAACGGCATCCAACCTACACCTGGAAAATATGCCTCAACCCATGAGTGAGCATTATTATTTGTAACTTCGTATACTCTATCACCATTGTTATTTTCTATTTCTTCTCCTTCAGCAAATCCTTTTACCCATCGAGCTGGGATATCTAGAGATCGAAGCATAACAACCATAGATGTGGAGAAATTATCACAATATCCCCGTTTTGTATCGAACAAGAATTGATCCACATAATCTTGATTTGCTTCTGGAATACTAATATTACTTTGATCGTACAAGAAGCCATTCTGTGAAAAGTAACGTTCAATCGCACGAGCTTTATCATACAAATTTGTTTGATTTTCAGTAATTGATTGTGATAGTTCTCTTACCCGCTCCGGTAATTCTTCTGGTAGTTGTAAATAGCGATCAAACTCTGGAGTTACCTCTGCCAACGATTCAATTGTGGTTGCTCTTAAATCAGTTAAACTAAACTTGGGTTCACTAAACGATATACTATATTGCTTTAATTCAACCAAATCATTCCCCTGGAACGTGTTAATTTTTTGTGAATTTTTTTCAAGTGCAAAAGTTGTCTCTACTGTTGCTTCTGCAGCAACTGAACCATATGGATACATTAGAAATGGGTACTCTAAATTAAATGAATACTGTGCAACATCTTGATCTTCAACTGGCCCAGGCGCGATTCCACTATCAAATACATCACCAGGATTGAAGACAGTTGTACCATCTGACATGACAGATTGTTCCCATCCTTTTGACGTATAGGTATCTTTCGTTTCAATTTTCCAGTACTGGGGTGTTTGCACGGTTGCTTCAAAGACAACTGTAGAATCAGAACGGAATCCCCCTCCTAAAACGGAATCATCTTCGCCATAACCAATTTTCCCTATTCCACCTGATCTTCCAGGTGCTGTTCCTGCCCCTTCAGCAAATGATTGAATAAAAGGAACAGGATCCACCCACACAGGACCTGCCTTTGGTAGTAGATAACCAAGTGAGCCACTAAATGCAACTACCACAATAAGCGGAATAATTAGAGAAGCGTAGTTCCCTCGAGACGCGGAAATGTGGTTTTGTTCCAGTATTTGAGCTACTTTTAACAAACCGGATAATAACAACCCTAGTATCATGACACGAGGAATCGATTCAACACCTTGATACGGACTAAAAGTATCAAGAGCCGCAATAAATATAACGGTCATGAAGAAAAACAAAAAAATATTCAATCGGACTGTTATCCAATGATGTATTAAATAAGTTGTCATCCATAACAGTGCAAAAAACAACACGGTGCGAAAAGTATCGGTAACTACTGCCCAATCACCACTGATTAGAGCAAAAACATTTATCATCGCATCACCAAACAGAAATGAAATAGCGTCTTTTGTAAAAAACACTTCCCCTGTATAAACAAATATAATGACCCAAGACATATACAATAGTTTCCCGGGACCCGACAGCCACCAAGGAACAGAGAAAAAACTAAACACAAAACATAACGCAATAAAAGCTAAGAAAATAGATAAGTAATTGGTTTTCGTTAATTCCATAACTGGGAGTAGCCATTCACGTAGCAAGAAGAACACAAGCACATAAAATATACCTTGCAACCATTTATTTTGAAGACCGTTTTTCATGAGCGTCCCACCTCCGTAAAGGCGTTTGCAAAATGATCTGGAGAAAGCACGTGAATAATCATTCCTCTAGAACGAGCAAGTTTATGCATAACCCCTGCTTGTTTTGATAGCTTTTCACCCTTTTTGATGACGACAAAAACCGTGCATTGACGTAAATTTTTTGCTGATTTTGGAATAGCCTCAATCAATCCTGCTGTTAAATCTCCAGTGATGAGTAAAACTGATGTAGCACTCGACATCGCCGGATCTCTTGGCAACATTTGCTCGATTGGTTTTTTTAAATCATCTTCTACTTTCGCCAAGTGAAACATTGTCCTTTGTAATTGATCTTCACTTTTAACCATTGGAAAATAAAAACGTGTCGCCCCTAAAGATAAAAACGCTGCACTTGCTTGATTTCGAACAACCGCTTGTAAAACTGACGCGGTTAATTCAATTTGTTCTTCAAAATTATCTGATGGTTTTCGATCAGTTATTATGAATAATTCTTGAGACTCTCTATCTTCAAACTCTTTAGTACGGAGTGTTTGTGTACGGGCGAAAGATTTCCAATGAATCCATGATACGCGGTCACCAGGTTGGTAATCTCGAACACCCGTAGCCATTGTTGTATCTTTTACAATGGTAAAAGGAGAGGCAACAGCCCCTTGTTCATATCGAGTTTCAATCGGCATAAATATCATCTCCGTTATATTCGGATAGACAAGGACCATTTGTTTTAATGGGAGGATTTGAGATTTCTTGACCCATCCAAAAAAGTCACTTACGGTAATTTCAATTCCGTCCAATGTATGTTCACCACGTGGCATATGATCAATTTCATAGGTCCATTCGATTGTTCGTTGAAACCCCACCATTTTAACTGTTTTTAACTGGGATGAATCCATATGACGAATGAGTTGTAAGCTTTGTGTCATTTCTTTTACCACTAAATAAAGCATGGGAAATCTAGAAGTCCTTATTAATTTCACCGTTACGATGAGTTTCTCACCTTTACGTATTTGAGGCGTCTGGATAAAACGTTCAACTTGTATTTTTGAGATTGGGATGAAGAAAAATATGATGGAATATAAGGCAAATGGAAGCACAGTATAAAAAATAAACCAGCTAACGAATCCACCCTGAAACATCGCAAAGGTAAACGCAGAGATTAATAGAAAAATAACAAACAGGAGACGCACTCCTAATGCCAATGAAGAGTTTATTCGTTTCATTGTTTAACAAGCCTTTTAATCGGAACATTTGTTTTTGTTAAAATACGTCCAATAATTTCTTCAGTAGTAATTCCATCATAGCGTGCTTCTGAACGTAAAATCATTCGGTGACTAAATACGAATGGCGCTAAATATTGAACATCATCCGGTGTAACAAAGTCCCTACCTCTTAACATCGCTAACGCTTGTGATGCTTTCATTAACGCTAACGATCCTCGAGGACTTACACCCAAATATATATAAGAATCTTTTCTTGTCCGGTTAGCCAAATCGACAATGTAATTTTTGATGGTATCATCGACCATTATTTCTTTTACTTCTTGTTGCAAAAGAATGAGGTCTTCAAGTGAAATGACAGGCTTTAAGTCTTCAAGTGGAGCTGATTTTTCAGCTCTTTTCAACACTTCAATTTCTTCTGCATGTGAAGGATAACCCATTCTAAGTTTAAGTAAGAAACGGTCCAATTGTGCTTCTGGAAGCGGATATGTACCTTCATATTCAATTGGATTTTGTGTGGCCATTACAAAGAACGGTTTAGGAATCATCATCGTTTCTCCATCGATTGTTACCGATGCTTCTTCCATTCCCTCGAGAAGTGCTGATTGAGTTTTGGGTGAAGTTCGATTGATTTCATCCGCTAATACGATATTCCCCATAATTGGACCTGGTCTAAATTGAAATTCCATGTCTTTGGGATTATAGATTGATACACCAATTACATCTGAAGGCAGTAAGTCGGGCGTAAATTGAATACGTTTGAATTGAGCGCCTACTGATTTCGCTAATGCACGTACCATAACCGTCTTACCAACACCTGGAACGTCTTCAAGTAAAACATGTCCTTGCGCGATTAACGCAACTACACATAGCTCTGCAATATCTCGTTTCCCTATAATTACTCGCTCTATATTATCTATAATCGAATGCATTTTTTCTTGGTTTTTCATGGCTCTACTCCCCCAGTTGTTGTGTTGAATTTTTGTATTTGTTAGAAAATTGACACATTATAAGTCCATTTTACCTAATACTTTGATACTTAACAACTTATTAGAGTGCAAAAAAGCACACATAGCATAGTGCTACATGTGCTTGAATTTATTTCCAAAAATCATCAAAGACGGTAATAGGCATATGCCTTTTATGTTTTGAGCGTAAATAATGATTTTCAATTTTTTCTTTTGACTCAGTTGGAATCTTTTTTCCTTCTAAATAATCATCTATTTGATCATATGAAACACCTAAAGCAATCTCATCTGGTAACGCAGGACGATCTTCTTCTAAATCCGCAGTAGGAATTTTGGTATATAAATGTTCAGGACAACCTAGTTCTATTAATAGTTGTTTCCCTTGTCGCTTATTTAATCGAGAAATAGGCACTAAGTCGACTCCACCATCACCATATTTAGTATAAAAACCGGTGACGGCTTCTGCTGCATGATCTGTTCCAAGGACGACTGCATCGTGCATAGCCGCAATTGAGTATTGAACTTTCATTCTTTCGCGTGCTTTTTCATTTCCTTTAGCAAAATCAGAAAGGGTAATCCCAGCGGTATCCAGTGCATGTTTACTTGCATCGACTGCATTTTTAATATTCACCGTATAAATTTTAGATGGTTGTATGAAATTTAATGCGTCGTGACAATCATCTTCATCAAACTGAACACCATAAGGCAATCGAACCGCATTAAAAGAATAGGCTTGTGCTCCCGCTTCTTCATTTAATTCATCTACCGCCATTTGAGCAAGCTTGCCAGTAAGTGCAGAATCTTGACCACCTGAAATACCAAGAACCAATCCTTTTAAGAATGAATGCTTTTTTAAATAATTTTTCATAAAATCAATGGATATACGTATTTCTTGTTTGGGGTCAATCGATGGTTTAACTTTCAATTCTTCAATAATTGTCTTTTGCAAGTTTATCATCATAGTCACTCCTTAAGAGTAATGCATTCTATCTACCATATCTTTTATCTCTTGGATATTCCGCATCTTGTTATCCCAACATTTTTGGCTTAAATCTACTGGATATTCTTCTGGATTTAAAGAACGTTTGTATTCATCCCATAGTAATTCTAAGTTAGCAGCTGCGTAATCCCTCATTGCAAACAACGTGGGATTCGTATAAATAACTTGTCCATTTTCAATGACTTTTGTATGAAGCTCTTTTGCTTCAAAGTTCGTCACAAATTTCGAAACAAAGGTGTGAACTGGATGGAACATTTTTAAACGGTGTTCATGAGTAGGGTCTTCATCAAACATCGTAATATAATCGCCTTCTGCTTTGCCATTTTCTCGGTCAATTATACGATACAGTTTTTTCCTACCCGGAGTCGTTACCTTTTCAGAAGTAGAAGAAATTTTAATTGTGTCTTCCATTACACCTTTTTCATCTGCAATTGAAACAATTTTATAAACTGCACCAAGAGCGGGTTGGTCATACGCGGTAATTAACTTTGTGCCAATGCCCCACATATCCACTTTCGCACCTTGGGCTTTTAAGTTTAAAATTGTATATTCATCTAAATCATTTGACACGACGATTTTCGCATCCGTAAAGCCCGCTTCATCTAACATACGACGTGACTCTTTTGATAGGAATGAAATATCTCCACTATCCAAACGAATTCCAACGAAATTGATTTTATCGCCAAGTTCTTTTGCTACTTGAATGGCAGTTGGAACACCAGTCTTTAATGTATTGTAAGTATCTACAAGGAATACACAATCTTTATGGCGTTTGGCATATGCGTGGAAAGCTTCATATTCACTTTTGTATGCTTGAACAAGAGAATGCGCATGTGTTCCTGCAACAGGAATACCAAACTTTTTACCAGCTCTAAGATTACTTGTTGCCTCTATTCCACCAATTATGGAAGCCCGTGAGCCCCAAATTGCTGCATCCATTTCTTGAGCACGTCTCGTACCGAATTCCATAACTGTATCGGTTTTGACGATTTGTTTAATACGACTTGCTTTCGTTGCAATTAAGGTTTGGTAATTGACGATATTTAGGAGTGCTGTTTCAATGAGTTGCGCTTCAACCAGTGGAGCCTCAATGCGCATAATTGGTTCATTAGCAAAAACGAGCTCACCTTCAATCATCGAATATACATCTCCGGTGAACCTGACTTCACGCAAATAACTAATAAAATCTTCCTTGTACCCAAGCTCTTGCTGCAAATATGCAAGATCACTATCCGTAAATTGGAAATCACGAAGAAAATCTAGTACTCGCTCTAAACCTGCAAAAATTGCATAGCCATTACCAAAGGGTAAATTGCGGAAAAACAGCTCAAACACCGCTTTACGATTATGTATACCATCAGCCCAGTAAGTTTCTGCCATATTTATTTGATATAAGTCCGTATGTAATGCAAATCCATCATCTGCATATTTCGACACCATCTAAAACCCTTCTTCCACAATCACAATTGTCATAAGTATACACCATTTAACCAAAATCTAAAATTTCCTAAGAAAAACGCAAACCATAGAAAAATTGGTTTGCGCCGTTTTATTATACACCCATTTTTCTGCGTGTATTACTCACTTTTTTCGTTTGTTGGCTTTGCATTACTTTCGATGATTTCGATGTACTTCCTTTAGCGTTGTTATCGGAAGTTTGATTTTTCTTTGCTTCCAATTGTTTTTGCATCGCTTCTTTTAAGCTTAGTTTTTTCTTCGGCACATCTTGTTGGGTTGTTTCATTATTTTCAGTCAATTAAAGTCCTCCTTTAGATCAAATGATGATCAGTCTCTACTTTTCTCTATTATACTCGATACTCGACGATTACTGGAAATTTTCTATACTTATGCTTACTAATTCTTTACACCTTCATCTGGCACATTCACATTTTCTTTATTACGAAAGAAAAGAACGTCAGCATTTTGTTACATATTCCCCTCTTTATTTTCAATCAATTATCCTAGCTACTAAAATTCTTGTTATTCTTTTTTATGCTTATTATGCATACAATAATGGAAGGAGGTTTTTGATTTTGAACAGAAAATTTGATTGGATACCTGTCGTCTTAATTTCTTTAATAGCTCAATATATCATCCTACAGTTGTTACTCTATATTGAACTTAATGTAGATCATTCAACGTCACAAGATGTACTCGTTAAAATTAATTTCTTCATTGTTGCCATTATCGGTGGATTAGTAGCCATGCACTTTTACATTAAGAATTCACCACATATTGGCGGAATATGCGCAACTCTTTTCATCATTCTATATCAATTGTATCTTGGCAATAGCAGCATTAGTGGCTCAGCACTTTTTGTGTTAGTTATTGCATACTTGGTTGGCTACTTAGGCGCCCTATTGTATTCAAATAAAGTAGTCAATAAACGTTTTAGGTAGCTTCTTTTGATTACTCGACAAAAAGCAAAGCCTTTCGTAAGTTCAATGAACTCATGAAAGGTTTTTCACATTCCCTTTAAGCTCCAAGACAATCGGGCAATGATCACTTCCCTGTATTTGTGGATGAATATAGGCATCAACTAACCTTTCACCTAGTCGGTTTGATGTAATAAAATAATCAATTCTCCATCCGATATTACGCTCTCTCACCGTGGCCATGTAAGACCACCATGTAAAGGCTCCTTCCTTCCCCGGATAAAAATGACGAAACGTATCTGTAAATCCTTCATTTAGTAATCCCGTCATCTTTCCTCGTTCCTCTAGTGTAAAGCCTGAATTGCCTTTATTTGATTTAGCATTTTTTAAATCTATTTCTTGATGCGCCACATTTAAATCTCCACACATAATCACTGGTTTTGTTTGATCTAAGTGCTTCAAATAAGCGCGCATTTTATCTTCCCATTCTAAGCGGTAAGGAAGTCTTGTTAAATCTCGCTTCGCATTGGGTGTATAGACATTCACTAAATAGAACTGTTCGTATTCTAATGTAAGTACTCTACCTTCAGCTTCTTCATTTAAATCTCCTACTCCATACTTTACTGAGATTGGTTTTTCCTTTGTAAAGACAGCTGTACCTGAGTACCCTTTTTTTACTGCATAATTCCAATATTGATAATATCCTTCTAACTGTAAATCAATTTGCCCAGCTTGTAACTTCGTCTCTTGCAGGCAAAAAATATTCGCATTCACTTCATGAAAATAATCTGTAAATCCTTTTTTCACACAAGCCCTAATGCCGTTCACATTCCAAGAAACTAGCTTCATCACGTGATAACCCCTTTTATTAAATCTATTCTATGTATATATGAACAATACCAAGAATGCTATATTATTCCCTACAATATAACAAACCTTCATATGTTCAGTATACTAAAGAAGAGAAAAGCAGGATTAAGGGTAATTGCAACCTTAATCCTGCTCTTCTATTTAGATTATTTCCATATTGTGTGAAATGAACCTTCTACATCTGTTCGCTCATATGTGTGAGCACCAAAATAATCACGTTGTGCTTGCAATAGATTGGCAGTCGAGTAACCAGTACGATAACCATCATAATAAGTAAGAGCAGCACTTAAAGAAGGGAACGCCATACCTGACATCATACTTTCAGCTACCACTTTTCTCATCCCTATATGATATGCTTTCGTTTTTTCAACAAAGTAAGGTGCAATCAGTAAATTTGTTGAAGACTCTTGTGCTCCAAAAGCTTCACTAATTGTGTTTAAAAACTCTGCTCGAATAATACAACCACCACGGAAAATAAGCGCAATGTCTTTTAATGGCAAGTTCCAATCATTGATTTCTGACGTTACTTTATATTGAGTAAAGCCTTGTGCATAGGCACAAATTTTCCCCATATATAAGGCTTGTCTGACAGATTCAACCCATTCTTCTTGATCTACTGGTTCATTAGTAGTTTCTGGGCCAGTTAAGATACTTGCTGCATGTAATCGTTCTTCTTTTGCATGTGAGATGTAACGAGCAAATAATGATTCTGTAATAATGGATACGGGAATTCCATTATCAATTGCTTGTATACTCGTCCATTTACCTGTGCCATTTTGGCCTGTTTTGTCTAGAATTACATCGACAAGTGGTAAACCTGTTTTTTCATCTTTCTTTCTTAATATATCGGCTGTGATTTCTATCAGATAACTTTTCAGTTCCCCTTGATTCCATGTTTCAAAAATATCAGCAATTTCATTGAGAGGAATATGTAGTTTTTCTCTCAAAAAAGTATAGGCTTCGGCAATGAGTTGCATATCTGCATACTCAATTCCGTTATGCACCATTTTCACAAAATGACCTGCACCTTTAGGACCCATATACGCACAGCAAGGGTTTCCTTCAACTTGAGCAGCAATTTTAGTGAAAATAGATGCCACTTTTTCATACACTTCTTTTTTGCCGCCAATCATGATGGAAGGACCTTTCAAGGCTCCCTCTTCCCCACCTGAAACACCAATACCTAAATAATCGATGCCTTGTGACTGCAATTCATCAAATCTACGGGCCGTGTCTTGGTAGTTTGAATTACCACCGTCCATGATAATATCGCCTGGCTCAAGGTAGGGTACTAATGATTTAATCACTGCATCTACAACATTCCCAGCTGTGACCATCATGAAGATTTTTCTTGGTGACTGTAAAGACTGCACAAATTCTTGCACATCATAATATGGATAAAGTTGTTGTTGTTCGATATCTTTTACTAGCAAGTCCGTTAAATCTCTCGTGTAATTATAGACAGCTACTTTTTCACCTTTACTTGCCATATTCATCGCAATACTTCTTCCCATTACACCTAGACCCATAACACCAATTGTATTACTCATATATTTTCTATCTCCTTTTTAAACAATTAAACTTAATAATAGAATAAACCCTAATCCAGCAACAGAAATAATCGTTTCAAGTAATGTCCATGTTGCAAATGTCTCTTTCATAGTCAAACCAAAAAACTCTTTAAACATCCAGAAACCAGCATCATTAACATGTGAAGCTATTAAACTACCTGCTCCAGTTGCAAGTACGACCAAAGCTAAGTTAACGTCAGTTGTACCTAATAGAGGAATAACTAAACCAGCCGTTGTTAAAGCCGCAACCGTTGCAGATCCTAAAGCGATTCGTAAAATAGCAGCGATCATCCATGCCAGTAAGATAGGTGATAATGTCGTGTCACTAAATAATTCTGCCACGTAGTCACCAACACCACCATCAATGAGTACTTGTTTAAAAGCCCCGCCACCACCAATAATTAGTAGCATCATCCCAATACTTGCAATTGCTCTCGAACAAGTATTCATCACGGTTTTCATCGGGATTTTTCTTGCCAATCCCATTGTATAAACAGCAAGCAATAAAGATAACAACATTGCAGTTGAAGCATTACTTACAAAACGCACGACTTCGAATAACATATTATCTGCAATACCATTTGTTTGTTGAATCATGGTAATAATTGTTCCGATAGCCATTAAAATAACAGGAAACATTGCTGTAAATACACTGATACCAAAACTAGGTGTATCTTCTATTTTAAATGTTTTTTGTTCACCCAAAGAAGCAATATCACCTGTTTTATTAAATGAATCAGGGACAAGTTTTTTAGCAAGCTTTGTAAATAGTGGCCCCGCTAAAATGACAGTTGGAATGGCAATAATAAATCCGTATAGTAATACTTCACCAATATTTGCACCATATTCACCGGCAATTACTGTCGGTCCAGGGTGAGGTGGTAAGAATCCGTGAGTCACCGATAAAGCAGCAGCCATCGGAATTCCTAAGTATAAAATAGACACTCTTAATTGTTTTGAAATCGAAAATACAATTGGAATTAATAGTACTAATCCTACTTCAAAGAATAAGGCAACTCCGATTATGAATGAAGCAACTACAACAGCCCATTGAATATTTTTTTCTCCGAATTTATCTATTAAGGTCATCGCAATACGTTGCGCGCCTCCAGAATCTGCAATTAAACTACCTAACATCGCACCTAGTCCAAATATTAATGCTAAATGTCCAAGTGTCCCGCCAAGTCCAGATTCAATTGAACCAACAACGCTATCTAGTGGCATACCTAAAGCTAAAGCAACTCCAAAAGATACAATGATTAAAGAAACAAAGGTGTTTAATTTGAACCCCATAATTAAAACTAGTAACGAAACAATACCTATCGCGACAATAACTAACGGCATGACAATTCCTCCAATACTGACTGTTTATTCTTTTTTAATCAAATTTCGTTGATACCTTGCAATGCTTGTATATTCTTTTTCCAATACTCTCGATATATTAATAAATATCGGTAGAAGTTCTCTGTATTCTTGCACATCGGATTCTATAGGTGTGTGCTTAAATGTAGTACCAATCATGTCAGAAACCACGTCAAATGAATCAACTTTTCCAGTAGCATATAGCCCTAAAATACAAGCCCCAAGACATGAACTTTCATAGCTTTCAGGAACAATTACTTCTACATCAAATATATCAGCCATCATTTGTCGCCAAACATCTGATCTTGCGAAGCCGCCAGTTGCTTTTATTCGGGTAACCGGTTCATCCATCACTTCGAGTAAGGCTAAAAATACGGTGTATAGATTATAAATGACACCTTCAAGTGCTGCCCGAATCATATGTTCTTTCTTATGGGTCATTGTTAAACCAAAAAATGAGCCACGTACATCAGGATTCCACAATGGAGCACGTTCACCCGCTAAATAGGGATGGAACAATAAACCTTCTGAGCCCGGTCTGACCCGTTTAGCAATTCTTGTTAACACTTCATATGGATCAATGCCTAACCTTTTCGCCGTTTCTACTTCTGACGATGCAAATTCATCTCTAATCCATCTCAGTACCATTCCACCATTGTTGACAGGTCCACCAATGACCCAATGTTTTTCGGTTAATGCGTAGCAAAATATTCGGCCCTTTTCATCCGTTTGAGGACGGTCAATGATTGTTCGTATGGCACCACTAGTACCAATTGTTACCGCTACTTCACCTTTACCAATGGCATCCACGCCTATATTAGAAAGCACACCATCACTTGCCCCTATGACAAATGACGTTTGTGGAGAAATGCCCATCTTTTTTGCGATTTCTGGGTTGCAATTTGTGAAAATCTTCGTCGTCGGCACAAGCACGGATAACTGATCCGCTGTAACTTCCGCTATTTGCAATGCTTCTTCATCCCAATCTAGTTTTTTGAGATTCATCATACCCATTGCTGACGCAAGAGAATGGTCCACTACGTATCGATCAAAGAACTTCTTGAAAATGAATTCTTTAATTCCTATGTATTTCTTGGCTTTGACTGCTATTTCAGGTCGATCATTGACAATCCAAGCAATCTTGCTTAATGGGGCCATGGGATGAATAGGTGTCCCAGTCCGTTTGTACACTTCATGACCGTTTAACTCTTCTTTTATTTTACGTGTCCACGCTTCACTGCGATTATCTGCCCAAGTAATACATTGCGTCAGTGGTTGATCATTTTCATCGATCACAATTACGCTATGCATGGCACTACTAAATGAAATGAACAACAACTTTTCCGAGGGAATTTGGGAATTCACCATTATATTTAATATAGCTTGCACTACAGCTTGAAATATTTCTTCCGGGTTCTGTTCTGCTGTCGAAATATCTGGTGTGTACAGCGGGTATCCAATATTCTCTTGCTGAATAATTTCACCTTTTTCAGTAAACAAAACAGCTTTCGTACTCGTCGTACCGATATCGACACCTAACATATAATTCGTCATAGCCTATTGCTCCCTTTCTTTCGCGAGCATTTGTTGCGACATCCAAAGATCATCTACTTTTCCTTGAACATCTTGGAAGTTTTGATGTAACGCCTGGATCATGATATCTCGATTTTTTGAATTGATCGCTTCGATATAGAGCTCGTGATTTTTTAAAACTCGTGCAAAATCATCGGACTTTTCTTCTAAACGCATGCGCATAGATAGAAGGATTAAACTTTCCATAACAGGTTTTGCATTATTCCATATTAATAGGATATAGGAATGATTAATCGAACGAATTATTGTTTCATGAAACAATACATCCTGATAAGAGAATTCATCAGCATCATTATATTTAATGGCAACTTCCATCATTTCGCTTATTTTACTAAGCTCTTTTACTAATTCAGTGGTATCCATTTTCACAATACGTTCATAAACAAACGTTTCGATGAGTAATCGCACATCATAAATTTCCTTTATATCCTGTTCCGATAAACCAACAACAACCGCACCCATTCTTTCTAATCGAATAATGTTTTCAGTTGCCAATATTTTTAATGCTTCACGAATAGGGGATCGACTTACTTCAAATTCTGCTGCTAATTTGTTTTCTGATAAAACGGTACCTTTTTTTATCATGCCTGAAATAATGCGAATTCTAAGCTCGCATGCTAAACGAACACCTGTAGATGCGCCCGCAATCCATTTTGAAGGATAGAGATATTCCATTGATTCACTCATCATTTCACTTCCTCATCCGGTAACCGGCATACTTGTATACAAGTATGATAGTTCAACTATATTGAAATGTAAACGCTTTTATACATTCAATTTTTTTCGGAGACATTTATAGGACGGAATTCGAATCATGGCACCATTGCATATCTAAGCAGTTTAATCATTATTTTTTTCGTGAATGAGGGGGAAAATTGCAGATGCACAGACGTGAACAAGTCACATTTTGTCAAACGGCGAATAATATAAGGAGGAAACAATTTGGGTAACAGAATCATACTCATTCGGATATTCACAAATTGATTAGGAAATTCTAAAGTTTATTATCTGCACCAATAAAGATGGTTCTAATCAAAAAACAAGTAAAAAAAAGCACATTTATTAATAATGAAAAACCCGCAAACATATTATTACAATAGATATTTTGAGATGTATAATCTGAAAAAGGAGTGGGTAGATGGACCGAATCAAGATGAAAAAACTCAATAAACAGGCACTATTGTTTGTGGTAATCAATACGGTAGTTATCTTTAACCTCGTATTCGATATCTTTCAATTTTATGTGGATAAGTAACTTGTCCATAATAGATAAAAAAAGCATGTAAACCCTTTACTATCAAAGGGTTCACAGGCTTTTTGTAATTAATGAGCACTGCTTACTAGAGAAGAAAACAAATTGACTTCATTTAGTTACGGTTATTCGGCCATTATCTGTCTGTAACTTAATCAAATTTTTCCCTTTACCGTAAGTTACAAGGTTTTTCTCTTCGTTAAAAATGGTGATTTTCCCGTTATCCGATTCTGCATCTATTGTCGCGTTTGTCGGCACGGATTCAGTTTTGATTTCAATACTGCCGTTGTCTGTTGCTAAATCAATCGGCCAGTCTAATTTATTTGTTATCAAGGATATTCTCCCATTATCCGAATTCCCCTTAATTTCACCTTTGATATGTTCCAAAATAACTTTACCGTTATCGGTTTCAACATTAACAGTGCTGGCTTCTACATTTCTTAACTGTATCTGACCATTTTCCGTCTCTAGCAAAACCACATCTGCTTGTATATTTTCTACATTGATGCGCCCGTTGTCACTATTAACTTTGATGCTTTCATATTGTTTCTCTGGAATATTTACTGTCAATTTCAAGTCAAAAGAAGGGAAACCAAACGAAAAGAAAAACCGGCGTCTCTCTTTAAATTGAACAGAAAGTGTTTCTCCTTTTACATTCACATCAAATGTGTATTTTGACTTCTTACTTGTATCGCCTGAATATTCCACTGTTGCTACTGAACTTTTAGTTGGTATAATTTCTACTGCAGTATTATTTGTCAAAATTTCAATGTTAGTAAATGAATCTTCAATAACTTTCTTATCGATGTTCTCCCCAAAGACATCATTACCTTTGAAAATGAACATAATTCCACCTGTTACCACTAGCAATAGAGCTAAAAAAATGACCCATTTATTTTTAAACATCATTCTCTGTAAGACCCCTTTATTAAGATTGTAATAAACGCAATCGATATGAATTCATTGCCGTTTCGCCGAGTTGGTCAAGCAGATTATAATTGGCAAACGCGCCAATCACTGCTCCGATTCCAGGTAGCATTTGGAACATTTTCACTAAATCGATGTAATCCCGGTATTCCTGTTGAAATTCTCGCCAGTCCATATCGGCGACCACATATTTTTGTTGCTGCCAGTTTTCAATGATCAACAATGTTTCTTTTCGTTTTTCCTCGCTCGAAAAGGCCAATAGGAAAATATGCAAAATGAACAGACGTTCTTCGGAATCGTTCGTATCAAATCCATACACAGCAGCCACTTCAAACAGAAACTTCATTTTAATGGATAATAGCAACGGAAAGTCAGCTACTCCAAGTAGTATTCCCCCTGCACCTGTTCCAGCACCTTCAATAACAGCTGTTTTTCTGAAGGTTGAAAGCTTTTCCTTAAATAGCTCGTCACGCTCATAGAGACTCATACTTGTTAATGACCGTTTTTTCGTCGTCAAATTAGAGCCTACAAGCGTTGCTTTCACCATGTTTTTGATGCTTTCTGTCATCACTTTATGAAACTTTTCTGGTAGAAGTCCATTTATCTTCGTCTGTGCAGTCTTAGCTACACGGCTTATAGGACCTGATTGTCTTGTCATTTTCTGCTTCCAAATTAGTAGTTCTTGTTCTACCTTCAGCTTATAATCAATCATATGTCTCCCCCTTCTGCACACCACAATCATTTCGTTAGTTTAAGTATAGCCTTTTAGTCATTCATTCAAATGGACCTAGGAGGTATTTACATCTAAGCCTTAAGACTTAGTAGCTAATTTTTCATTTAGCCTCTGTAAAACATTTGATATACTAAGTACAAGCGTGTTAAAAATCCTCTCCCTTAATAGCTTATGATGATGAAAAATATTGAAAAGAAGATCTTTATCAGTTAGGTAAGCTGATACAGACCTTCTTTTTTGTATGGATTAACTACTGTAGAAAAACAAAGGTAGAACTTATTTCATTCAGATGGTTTTGGGATACCCACAAGATAGAATAATTGTAGGTACTGCCCTCAATTTGAATCGGTTTTGGGTACCTGACGATTAAAGCAGCTTGACCTTCCATTTCTGGTGGTTGGTCCACTGACGGGAAAATAAAACATGCTTCTTGTTGTTGGATTTGTGCTTTAATGATGCGAGGTGCGGAACCGTATGGATATAGTCCATGGTACGCTTCATTGAGGCAAACTTCGCTAATCGTTTCATCTGTAGAAATCGCTGAAAGTTGAAAGAAGCCATCGAGACCTTCATATCTTTCCTCTCTTATTCTTTCCCAATGTGAAGGGTATTGAAATTGTACATTATAGACAGTGTTTGTATAGGTTTTCTTCATAGGAACAATTGGGCTAGGGGACCATTGCAAAGACGTAATGAATGCAACTTCCCTTAATCGAATCGGTACAGGATGCAATATGTCAATCATCCATATCTCACTAGCCATCCCATTGTTACAGTCCGAAAGATAGGCAATTTTCCTGCCATCTGGGGACCATGTAACAGGAGTGACAAAGCAATTTGATATGGCTCTCGTCAAGTCGTTTTCCCCTCTTTTTCCACTTGTTTTGATTAGAGAGAAATATCCAACGTCTTCAAAAGCAGTAGCACTGTAAGCAATAGTTGAGGAATTAGGAGACCATACGGGAGAATAGTTTTTAGCAAGAGGACCGCCCCTTACTTCAAATATGCTTCCCGTTGAAATTTCTAATGTGTAAATAATGGAGATGCTAGCACCAGGGGTTGTGTAAAGTAAGTAGGATCCATCTGGAGAAATACGAACATCATTAAAACGACTTCCAGTGTTTTGAGTTATTTGCTGTTTATTAGTTCCATCGGTTTGAATACGGTAAAGCTGACTAATTCCTGATGCGTCGGCCGCTTGGAAAAGCAATTCTGTACCGCTCGGAAACCACTGGACATCAGTGGCACCATGTTGGTTTATTTTTTGAAATTGATGTGTATTAATATTGTACAAAATCACATCATTCCGCTTCGTATAAGTTAGTATTTGACTGTCCGGTGACCAACTTAAATAAACGCCTAAGCCCTCACTAAATTGATCAATACGGCTAATTCCACCTTCAGATACATAGAGTACATACAGAATTTCATTTTTTCCTACAAAAGCGATTCTTGTGCTGTCTGGAGACCAAAAAGGAATTGAAAAGGATTCTCCTAAACCGTTTGTGAATTGTACATTCTCACCATTACTAGGGTTATATAGCCATATATCATAGTCTCCCCCTACGTTGGCTGTATAGGCAATCAAACCTTGATTCCCGGGAGGTGCATATGGAATGATTAACTTCATACCTGGGAAAATGGTATTTGATGGTAGTAGGTTCACTTCCCTGATTAGCTCAGGATTACTTAGTCCACTTGTTATTACATTAAAACGTTTAGCTATTTGAAAAAGTGTGTCCCCGGGTTGAACAACGTAGTATGGGCTACCTGGAGGGACTTTCAACAGTTGGCCCACTTGTATGATATACGGAGGATGAAGTTGGTTTGCTTGGATAATAACGGATTGTGGAACGCCGAAAAATTGAGCAATTTTATAAATGGTATCTCCTGACCTTACACGGATGACATCAACACCAGGAGGAACGGAAAGCTGCTGACCTACGTAAATCGTGTAAGGTGATTCCAAATTATTCGCAGCAATAAGGGACTCAACCGGTAGCTCCCATCTCCTTGCTATCTGATATAACGTATCCCCAGGACGGACTGTATAAAAAATTTGCATCTCTTACCTCCAATATCATTTAAATTAAAGAAATTTACGTTTTTATATCTACTTTCGTTTTTTACCGAATACTTAACTTATCGCGAGAAGAAGTAGAAAATGCATCCCTTAATCATTTATCCGTAAAATATAAGAGTGAAAAAAAAGACTACCTCCCATTTTCATGAGAAATAGTCTTTTTGCTTACACTTTATTAAAGAACTGCAAGGCCGGTTTTAGAAGTGTGCATTTTTATGCCCTATATTTTATAGCTAATCCTTTTAAGAAATTTCTAGCGTTCTGATCACCGCACTCTTTATAATTCTTATGTCCTTCTTTTCTTAAAAAAGCACTTAATTCCCCTTTTGTTATCACTACTCCTGAAGTTTCTAATATATCAAGCATATCCTCACTTGTTAATGACAGTGCTATTTTCACTTTCTTCAGAAGGAGATTATTCGCTCTTTCCTTAGTCAGTGCAGGGATTTCAGGTTGTCCTGGTTTCGGCTCTTGTTTTCCTCTTTTGAAAATAATAAAGCCGTTTAAAAATGTCTCTAACATCGCATTATCAAGTCTAATATGATTTTCATCTTCAACAGCATCAAAAATACTGTCAGCTTCATCATCGTAATCGTCAGGTGATTTTGTCAGTACCTTCAGCACTTCATCTTTTGAGAGTTCAATGCCGCCAAGTTTAAAGACCTCTACCATATCTTTATTTTTTATATCTAGCGCATATCTTAATCTGATTAATATATCATTATTATCCATCAATAAACCTCCTATAACATTACCTATTTACACAACCTCAAGTTCTTAACGAAAAAAGTATTACATAAAATTAAGTACCCATTTGTGTGTTTATAGTATTTATTCAAACTTAATAATAGCACATAAAATTATTTTTAAATCGACAGCTCTATAAATGCATTCATTTCATAGCCTTATCATAACCATGTACATTTATCCTCATATGACAGTAGCAAGGAAAAAAAGCCTTTCATCAGTTAATAAACTGATAAAAGACCTTTTCTAATAGATGAGTTTTATTTGTAACAGGCTAAAACCCGATATAAGTATGGGTTATAAATCCTTATTACATCATGCTACTCAATGAGCATGATGTAATAAGAAAGAAGGTTTTAATTATACTTCAAGCTTTCTAAAGCTTTAACAATATGTTTTTCCAGGGCAGGAGCTAACGTTCGAGAATAGGTGGCTGTGATATGGTGATAATCACGATACACTAATACATTTCCTATGACAGGTTTGCAAGTATCATCATCACAGAAATACTCCGACATGTCGGCAAAAATTACATTGTCCGGTATAATCTCGGTGTTTTCCCATGGAGGAATTGCGGATAAGGCATCTTTCCTCTGCACTGAACAGTTATCTGGATTTTTTTCTACGCACAAAGGAGGGTCCTCATTCATTCTTGGATTATCACGGAGCGCAAACACCGTAGTAATTCCTTCAAACTCTTCCCACTTACTGAGGTATCCAGGCGGTATTGTATCACCACTATTGACGTTTGCTGTGGTAAATAGTAAATCGGGTGGATCGGAAAGTAAAGGTTCCATCACATCAACATTCCACTCCATACAAGATTTTGACAGATTGCCATTAAAATCGTCACTCGAAAACCTACACGCGTCTTTATTATATAAATCAATTTTCAAGTTCTGCATTTCAGCCACAATTTTCAAGGCAGGGAGCCAGTGACCAGAATGGGAGCCGCCTACAAGTGCAATTGTATATTCCGGATTGTCTAATTCACCATATGAACATTTATCTACTCCTTTTTCAGTACGACTGCTGAAACAATCTCTTTCTTCGTAGAACACGGGAACATCCATTTTAGCATTAATTAAATTGGGCATCGGTTCAAGATTCGGGATTGCTATAATGTTGTCAGAAATGGTGCGCGCACCTGGATAATCTTCAACGACGTCTCCTTCAATCGACTCTATATCCGCGTTCACTTTAATACTTTCGGAAGCATCGGTATATTCTTCTTCACTACTCTTTTGAGACTGATCTACGTAAACTTCCCAAGATATGCCGACGAAGATTACGGGGAGCATGAATGTCGTCAAAATTACACCAAGTCTTACTTTTGATTTCTTTACGTTTATTTTTCTTACTGGTGCTTCAAGGATTTTTACGGAAATAAGTGATAAAGCGAACGCGCCTAACAAAATAGCCAATCCACCTTGATAAGTTACCGTAGCAGTGCCAAAATACGTGTAATAGAAAATTAATATCGGCCAGTGCCATAAATAAAAGCCGTAAGAAATATTTCCTAAGTATAAAAACGGTTTTGAACCTAACAGTTTCTCTACTCCAAAACGGCTACCATTCTCTGCAGCAAGTATGACTAACATCACACCTGTAGTTGGCAATAACGCAGCATATCCAGGAAAAACATTGGATACAGGCAAAAGAATTCCAGTAAAACAAATGACGGCCAAACCGAACCATCCTATAACAAAACTAATAGACTTTTTAAACTTCAAATATGGAATCAATAGCGCCAAAATCCCGCCTAAGCTAAACTCCCAAACACGCGCAAACGTGTCAAAATACGCCCAGGGCTGATTTGTAGAGGTAATATAAATTGAATAACCGAGAGAAACGCTAAAAATAATGGTCAGTACAGCCAATAAAGTCTTTCGCACAGGAAGTTTAAATATTTTCCTTGCCGCAAAGTAGGCCAACATAATAATTAGCGGCCATGTAACATAAAATTGACCTTGAATTGACAAAGCCCAGAAATGCTGGAACGGACTGGCAACATTGTCTTTAGCCAGATAATCAACAGCAGTGTTCGCCAACTGCCAATTCTGATAATAAAATGCCGAAGAAAAGATTTCAGGAATGGTTTGTTTCCAAGCCGTCATCGGCAAGATTAGAATAGAAAATATGGTTGTAAACAAAAGTACTGTAAAGGCGATAGGAAATAATCTTCTAGACAACCCTAACAAATATTCAATAAGATTGATTCTTCCTTCCCTCTCTATTTTTGACAATAAAGAAGTTGTAATTAAGTACCCGGACACAATAAAAAAAACATCCACTCCGCCGGAAACGGACCCTATCCAAATATGATATATTGCGACTAATAACGCAGCAACAGCTCTTACCCCCTCTATTTCGGGGCGAAACTTCTTTTCTGGTACTCTTAAATCAACCAACTAATACACCTCAATTTCAATACTTTCATTTAATCAAATTCCTTTGATTTAAAAACTACAATAGCTATCACAAGCCTTCCATTCTAGTTAATAATTCCTGAATTTATTGAACATTACTAGAATGCAACGTTCTGATCTATTTGTCAAGTTGACCCATTTTTGTTAATTGTGTTTTTCCGCTTTATTTCATGACAAGTTTCAGTACTTCACCTTATAAAGCACGAAAAAGGACCTAACGTAAATTTTAAATTTACGTTAGATCCTCACACTTGGTGATATTTAGTATAAACAATATACGTAAGTCGGAATTCATATGTACAAACTTACAACCCTTCTATTGGATACCATACAGGTGGATAAATTATCGTCGCAAAGAAAGACCGTTACTGATATCACTCAAATTACGAAAAAACGGCCTTATCGCTAATGGACAAGGCTGTTACTCTAATACCAATTCAATTTTACCATAGCATCACAATGTGTAGAGTGTATGTGGTAACACAAGGATGCTGGTGGGTTTATTCCATTATAGAGACCTTTTTCTTTCAGAAAACAGACTTTATCAAAACAAAAATTACGCTGTAAAGGAACTTGAAACTGAATAAAGTACGTACACAAAGGTGATGTGATTCATTTTTTCTCTAACTTTTTTAGAGTTACATCACTTCACTGTCCCCTTCTCATCAACACTCTTTTTCAAAGTTATCAAGCAATGCACGCACCTCATCTGTTGATTTCGTGTTCATCAATTGATTTCTTAATTCACTAGCTCCACTGAATCCTTTGACATAAATTTTGAAAAAGCGATGAAGCCCTGTGATTGAACGTGGCAGTGCTTCCGCATATTGATCTTGAAGATCAAGCTGAAGTCTTAAAAGATCAAGGTATTCTTTAGTGCTATGCTCTTTTGGCTCTTTTTCAAAAGCAAAAGGATTTTTAAAAATACCTCGCCCGATCATAACGCCATCAATACCATATTGTTCAGCAAGCTCCATCCCAGTTTGACGATCAGGAATGTCTCCATTGATTGTTAGCAGCGTATTTGGTGCGATACGGTCACGTAATTTTTTGATTTCTGGAATTAGCTCCCAATGCGCATCTGCTTTGCTCATTTCCTTTCTTGTACGTAAATGAATAGAAAGGTTCGCAATATCCTGTTTTAAAATATGCGTTAGCCACTCCTCCCACTCATTTACATCGTTATAGCCAAGTCGAGTTTTCACGCTGACAGGCAGTCCTCCTGCTTTTGCTGCTTGAATAAGTTCTGCCGTAACGTCTGGACGAAGAATAAGGCCACTACCTTTCCCTCTCGTTGCCACATTCGGTACAGGGCAGCCCATATTAATATCGATACCTTTATATCCTAGCTCTGCCATGCCAATACTCATTTGACGGAAATATTCAGGATTATCTCCCCAAATATGTGCCACCATTGGCTGTTCATCTTCAGTAAAAATCAACCGGCCACGCAAACTTTTAATGCCCTCTGGATGACAATAGCTATCCGAGTTTGTAAACTCTGTGAAAAATACATCCGGTCGACCGGCTTTACTTACTACTTGCCGAAAAACAACATCTGTCACATCTTCCATTGGTGCAAGTACAAAAAATGGTCGTGGTAAATCACGCCAAAAATTATCTATCATTTCAAACTCAAATCCTCTCACTATGGATACAACTTCAAACTTTCACTCAAAAAATAAATGATCCTCTTCTTTTACACTTATATCATGCTTAATAACTTATTATCAAACACAAGTACATTTGGACACTTATAATTTGTGAAAAACTATTGTGAAAATCGACAATGTTTATTTTAACGAAATTCTGTCCTGAATGGTATTTTTATAAACAAAAAAAATATAGATTTTTTCTATATCAACTGCGTTTCTATTATACCAACTCCAACCACGCGACCGCTTCACAATGTGTGGAGTGTTATTGACAAAACAAAAGGGATGTTGGTGGGTTTATCAACATTCTTTGATTTTTTTAAAAAAACAAGTACTTGTTCATTACGCGTTACATAAACCTTTTACAACACAACCAACAATAAACGTGAAAGAAAAGGCCTCCCAACAGTTTAGTAAACTGATGAAAGACCTTCTCTAAAAGTGGTCATATGCAATTTTTCAAACAAAGAAGTGGTCATCAATGATAGGATGACCGTGAACGTGTCTGAATCAGAAGCCTTCAAGATATACGGAAGATGAATGAGAAGGCGTTAAAAATCATTGCAAAACGCATGTAAAAGACACGAAGACTCTTGAGAAGCTTTTTCTCGGGGGTCTTTTTTCTATATTAAAGAGTTAGTAGAGTTATCTCGTCTCTTATTGAGAAATTGCTCCGACTCCGACCAAGGTGAAATAAACAAAGAATTTAAAGAGTTATTAAATGCTTTTACTTTGTAAATCACCGTTTTTCTAAGAGCCCTCACCGGCTCTTTTTCTATTTTCCATCAAATCTATCAAATACGCTCAACCTTCTGATAAACTGGAACAAACTGCCATAGCATAAAGGAAAACGAAAGCTGGTGATACCATGAACGCATTTTTATTTACCGTGCTCGGCATTTCTTTACTAACCATTATCTTGATTACTGTCTTCGGTTGGAAAACAAAGTCTAACGAGAACCTGATTCTCTTCCAATCACTGCCTTTAACCTTTATCTACAGCTTGCTGTACGTCGGCTTCCCGCTCCAACGCTATTTGTTTCCTGGAGAGGACAGCGAAGGATATGGGATGGGCTTTGTGGTTATGATACCGTCAGGATTGTTTTTGTTTATCTCGATGACGATACTTGGCATTAGAGGCATGACGAAATGGAAAGAAGAGAATGACAAGTTCTTGCTCGTGACGTCACTTGCTTGTGTATCGATTATGATATCTTTGGTCTTTACTCATTTCTTGTACCCGTTTTTGACCCTTTATATACTAGGGAGAAAAGCGGTAAGGAAGTTGAAAGGGCGGAAAGAATCAATTGCATAAATTAAAATGAAGAGCCCTAACCGGCTCTTTTTTCTTATGCCATTACCCAACAAACCACATGGAGCGTGGATGGATACTTATTAACAGAGTCGGAAACTGATGGAGGAAGTTTGACTTGGTCTAGTTGGGTGGAGACTTTTAAGCATTAACTAATACTCCTTACTTATTGTGAGACAAAAAAACCACTAGGGGTTTTTTCTTTTTTATTTATCCATGAATCACTCATAGAGATTGACTCCGAGTGTTTAGTGTATCTAACCCTCCTAGCTTACAAGTGGTTTTCCTACAACCAAACTTTCATCCTGCTCGTTTAAATCAATTTCTTGAGCTTGGTTAATTATTTCATCAATTTCGCTTAAATACATGTCAAATAAATCATTTCCTTTATTAGTATCCTCACAAACAATAGTTGGAAGTATTGTTGTCCTGCCTTTGGAAGGCTTAGACTGAACAGAAATAATATTATCATCAAGTCTATAAAGAGAATAAGAAGGGAAGGAATCACTATAATAAAATCTCAGATTACTCTGCGTTTTCTTTCTTTTTGGTGATTTCTTTTCCTGAGAAATCCTACTCCATGCTTATTCCATTTTTAATATATTACTCTGTAACTCCTCTACTGATGTTTCATACCTTTCAGCTAGTGGCTGAATAAATGAAGACTTAGGTGATAGTAAAATTACTCTTACTTTACAATTGGAACGCACTACTTTATCTCTCAAAAGTTCTATATGTGAATTAGTCCAAGTTCTTCCGTAAACATGATATATATCAATATTACTTGAAGATTTTTTAAAATAATATCTATAATCAATATCGGCAATCTCAGAAAATATCTCAACTATCCCTGTTTTATCAATTGTTCCCTTTAACTTAATTTTTTCGAAAATTAGGTCAACTAATTTTTCTTTTAAATAGTACTCATTCATTATTTCAAAAATTCCTGCAATAAAGAGAGCTGTTGCAATATTACCTGTAATACCGTTCCATAAAGTATTATTGATATACATCTCATTAACAAGAATTACCCCTAAACCTAATGATATCAGTACTAAAGCAATATACTTTATATTAACTTTTCATATAAATAACTCTATATCTAAATAAAAAGGTATACAAAACCCCTTAATTCATTAGAAATTAAGGGGTAGTACACTTTCACTTTATTCAAGTTTTTATTAGTTTTGAAAGCTCTACCATTTTCAGCTCTTTCTAACCACCTCCATTAATTTTGATATACATTTGGAACATTAATTCAATGGCAGGTAGAATACTATGAGCAAATTATGAGCATTACTCATTTTTAAGACAAAACAAAAAGAGCTAAAACCCAGATATATCTAAGGCTCTAGCTCTATTTTTGTTTAAAAAATCTACATCATGCCGCCCATTCCGCCCATGTCAGGCATGCCGCCGCCGCCTGCATTTTTGTCTGGAATTTCTGCAACTACTGCTTCAGTAGTTAATAACATAGCTGCTACAGATGCTGCATTTTGAAGTGCAGAACGAGTAACTTTAGTTGGATCCACGATACCCGCTTCCATCATGTTCACCCATTCACCGTTTGCTGCGTTGAAACCGATACCGATTTCTTCGCGTTTCAAGCGGTCAACAATGATTGAACCTTCAAGACCTGCGTTGTTTGCGATTTGACGAACTGGCTCTTCAAGTGCACGAAGTACAATTTTCACGCCAGTTGCAACGTCGCCAGTTTCAGTAGCCGCTACTTCAGCTACTTTTTTGTAAACGTTCACTAGTGCAGTACCACCACCAGAAACGATTCCTTCTTCAACTGCTGCGCGAGTTGAGTTTAAAGCATCTTCAATACGAAGTTTACGCTCTTTAAGCTCAGTTTCAGTTGCTGCTCCGACTTTAATCACGGCAACACCACCCGAAAGTTTAGCTAAACGCTCTTGTAATTTTTCTTTATCAAATTCAGAAGTTGTTTCTTCTAATTGAGCACGGATTTGGCTTACGCGACCCGTGATTTTTTCTGGATGACCAGCACCTTCAACAATAGTGGTGTTGTCTTTTGTTACAACCACTTTCACTGCACGGCCTAGTTGTGAGATATTAGCAGTCTTTAACTCTAAACCAAGTTCTTCTGTGATAACTTCAGCACCTGTAAGAACAGCGATATCTTCAAGCATTGCTTTACGACGATCACCGAATCCTGGAGCTTTAACTGCTACCGCATTAAATGTTCCACGTAATTTGTTTACAACTAATGTCGCTAACGCTTCGCCTTCAACGTCTTCAGCGATGATGATCAATGGTTTCCCTTCTTGTACCACTTGCTCTAGTACTGGAAGGATTTCTTGAATGCTTGTAATTTTTTTGTCTGTGATTAAGATATATGGATTTTCTAAAACAGCTTCCATTTTTTCTGAATCAGTAACCATGTAAGGAGATGCGTATCCACGATCGAATTGCATTCCTTCAACTACATCAAGTTCAGTTGTGAAGCCTTTTGACTCTTCAATCGTGATAACGCCGTCGTTTCCAACGCGCTCCATCGCTTCAGCAATCAATTGGCCTACTTCTTCATCGCCAGAAGAAATCGATGCTACTTGTGCAATTGATTCTTTGCCTTCGATTTCTTTTGAAATTTCTTTAAGTCCAGTAATTGCTGCTGCAACCGCTTTTTCGATTCCTTTACGGATTCCGACTGGGTTTGCGCCAGCTGTTACGTTTTTTAAACCTTCACGAATCATTGCTTGCGCAAGAACCGTTGCAGTTGTTGTTCCGTCACCAGCGATATCATTCGTTTTAGAGGCAACTTCAGCTACTAGCTTAGCACCCATGTTTTCAAATGCGTCTTCTAGCTCGATTTCTTTAGCAATCGTTACACCATCATTAGTAATAAGTGGTGAACCGAATTTTTTCTCAAGAACAACGTTACGTCCTTTTGGTCCAAGCGTTACTTTAACAGCGTCCGCTAATTTATCTACACCACGAAGCATTGCGCTACGTGCGTCTTCGCTAAATTTAATTTCTTTTGCCATTTTTGTAATCCTCCTAATGAGTTAAATGAAGTTATTAATATTAGCCAATAATAGCTAAAATATCGCTTTCGCGTAAAATTAAAAATTCGTTACCTTCAAATTTCACTTCAGTACCTGAGTATTTAGAGAAGATGATTTTGTCTCCCGCTTTCACATCTAGCTCTACACGCGCGCCGTTTTCAAGTACACGACCAGTCCCAACAGCAATTACTTTCCCTTCCTGTGGCTTCTCTTTAGCAGAGTCTGGAATGACAATGCCGAATGCTGATTTTTCTTCAGACTCGACTAATTCAATTACGATACGATCGCCTAATGGTTTTAACAAGTGAAAACAACCTCCCTGAAATGGTAGTAAATTAATTTATTAGCACTCTCAGTGTATGAGTGCTAACACAGTTCTTATATTAATGAATCGTCTCCACTTTTGCAAGTAGGAACATCGATATTTCTGTATTCTTTGCGGGGCGCATTAAAAAACAATACAATAAGAAAAGAACATCTTTTGATGAAAGGACTTTATTTGTGAAAAAATACAATACAGCGTTTTATTTAATCTTAATTTATGTAATCATGCAATTGTCAGGAATAGTGTTTGCACCTCTTATCTTTGACTTATTAATGAAACAAGACGGAATGGAAATACAACAAGCTAAACTTATGGCAAGTGGTTGGTGGGTATTCATCAGCATGGCTGTGGCAACTCTAATAAGTGTTATCATTATCCGAAAAAACAAATCTTTTTTAAACAATTTAAAAGGCAAGCAGAGTTCAATTGGTGCTTCGATTGGTTGGGGTGTTCTCGGATTTTTCATGGTGTTGTTTGGTCAAGCACTTGCAGCACTTATTGAAAATGCACTTGGTATAGATCCTGGGTCTGAAAATACAGCTGCTTTTATTAAAATTGCAGATGCCGCACCTGTCGCTATATTATCGATTGCGATATTTGCTCCTATTCTAGAGGAACTAATTTTTAGACGCGTAATTTTTGGATCACTTGTCCAAAAGACCAACTTCTTTATTGCGGGGGCTGTAAGTGCGATTGTCTTCGCTATTATCCATTTTGACTTTACCCATATCCTACTGTATGCAGTATCAGGATTCATATTCGCTTTCTTGTATTACAAAACAAGACGTATTATGACTTCAATTATTTCACACATGTTATTAAATGGATTTGTCGTATTGGTCCAATTAAATGCAGATAATATTGAACGTTATCAAAAATATTTAGAAACTCTATCTAACTCACAATAAACTGTTTGACGTAATTGAACACCAGTTTCAAAGTACATAAGAATTTCTCCCGATGAAGCAATCATTGGGAGATTTTTTTATTGCCTATTAATTTATGGCCATTCAAATTGATTTGCCCCCTCAACCCCTTAACAACACTTGGTTGCTATCAAAAAAAAGCCCTCCACCGTTTAATCCGGTGGAAAGCTTTCATTTTGTTACTTCTTCATGTCGTCGATGAGCGCTTGTTGTTCTTCACGTTGACGCCTTTGTTCTGATTTCAAATACTTTTTATAACCAATTCGGGAAACCATAACACTAATCTCATACAATATGAATAACGGCAAAGTTACTAACAAATGCGAGAAAATATCTGGTGGTGTGATAAAGGCTGCAATGACAAATAATACGAAGTATGCATACTTTCTTACTTTCACCATCATCATGGGTGTAACCATTCCAAGACGTGTTAAGAATAACAACACGATTGGTAATTGAAAAATAATCCCAAATGGTACTGTGATTTGAAATAAGAAAGTAAAATATTCATTTATCCCAATAACTTGGTTGATATCTAAATCTGTTGATAATAGTATCATGAAATTAATGACATAAGGAAATAACACTTTGTAGGAAAAGAGAATACCACCTACAAATAAGAAAAACGTAAATGGAATATAACTAAGTGTCGCTTTTCGTTCTGTTTCGTGTAATCCCGGGCTAACAAAACTCCATAATTGATACAAGATGACGGGTGATGTAATCACCATCGCGATAAACATGATAACTTTTAAATAAATCATAATTGGATCGGTAATGGTGAATGCGTTTAACGTTAATGATTTCGCTTCTTCACTATACTGTAAAAAGTGTATTAAAGGCTTGGCTAAAAAAAAGCTACCAAGTACTGCAATAACAAAGAAAACGACGGTAATCATCAGTCGTTTTCTTATTTCATCTATATGTTCAATGAGTGTTAAATCTTTTTCATTCATCGGATTGGTCATCCTAACTTACTTCAGTTCATCATTTTGAACGTCTTTTTTCTTTTTATCAACTGCATCGTCATCATCTACTAACCCTTTTGTTGCATTTTTAAACTCACGTAAAGAAGAACCAAAAGCTTTACCAAGTTCAGGTAACTTTTTAGGACCAAACACAAGTAACGCGACAACACCGATAATTATAAAACTTAATGGACCTGGCATTGAAAATACCTCCTTATAGTGTGATTTAAGTTTAACGTATTTAGCATCTATACGCTATTGCTTCTATGAACGAAGTGTGAACGTTTCTTCGTCTTGTTTTATGCTGTAAATTAGGGTTTGCAATTCGACAGACAGATCAATTGTGTGAATACGAATTGAATCAGGTACAGTCAATCTAACCGGAGTGAAATTGAGAATTCCTTTAACCGACGTTTTTATTAGACGGTCTGTTACTTCTTGAGCCGCACGAGATGGCACTGTCAAGATTACGAGTTCAATCCCATATTGTTGTATTTTTTCTTCTAACTTACTTGGCTCAAAAACGGGAATATTACTCATTATCGTCCCATCTTCCGTTGCACTCGTATCAAATGCCACCACAATTCGGGTGTTATGATTTTTGTGGAAATTATATTTTAGAAAAGCTGTACCTAAACTGCCTACACCAATTAATGCGACATTCGTCTCTTCGTCTTGGTCGAGCGTTTGACGAAAAAACTCAAGCAAGTGTTGGACTTCGTAGCCATAGCCTTTTTTACCTAATGCGCCAAAATGTGAAAAATCACGACGAATTGTAGCAGAATCAATTTTCATCGCTTCACTTAGTTCTTGTGAAGAAACACGCTTCTTACCCGCGTTTGAGAAGTTTTGGATGAAACGATAATAAAGAGGTAATCTTTTTGATGTAGCTTGTGGAATTTTAAGCGGTTCTTGTTTCATGTTGTTCCTCCTGCACTCAAGCGAAATCGCTTTCATCTTACATTACTACGTGAAAGAAGTAAAGTTCAGTCGTTGCACGAGTCACGAGCATCCTTTACACTAAGTGAGAACTGAGGTGGAATATATGATTGTATTACAAGTGAATCAATTACATAAATCGTTTGGTATCGATGAAATCTTAAGCGGGGCCAAACTAGAAATAAATCATCGTGACCGTGTGGCTCTCGTAGGTCGAAACGGAGCTGGGAAGTCCACACTCCTTAAAATTATTGCAGGTGAAATGTCTTATGATTCTGGAGATATTATCATTCCAAAAGATACTAAAGTTGGCTATATGGAGCAACATGCTGGCATCGATTCAGATTTGTCGATTTGGGATGAGATGATGACCATTTTTGAGTATCACCATGTGGCTGAACTAAAATTACGCTCATTGGAACGTCAAATGGCAGATTCTACCGTATATGATGATGCCGATTCCTATGCACGCATCATGTCTGACTATGACTTATTACAAGTAGCCTTTAAGGACTCCGGTGGTTACCAATACGAAGCTGATACACGTGCTGTCTTACACGGGATGCAATTCTTCCCCGAAGAATACGATAAACCGATACAGTCGTTATCTGGTGGTCAAAAAACACGTTTGGCATTAGCCAAATTATTATTAACTAAACCAGATCTGCTCATTCTTGATGAACCGACTAACCATTTAGATATCGACACACTCAGTTGGTTAGAGCGTTATCTGCAAGGTTACCCTGGTGCCATATTAATCGTTTCTCATGACCGGTATTTCCTTGATCAAGTTGTGAACTTTGTTTACGAAGTATCTCGTCATAAAGTGAAACGCTTTGTCGGAAATTATAGCAAGTACTTGGATGAAAAGGCAAAAACGTATGAACGGGATATGAAAACTTTTGACCGTCAGCAAGCAGAAAAAGAGAAACTTGAAGACTTTGTACAACGTAATTTAGCTCGTGCTTCTACAACTAAAATGGCTCAGTCTCGTCGAAAAGTTCTGGAGAAAACGGACTGGATGGGTTCACCGAATGGTGATGAAAAATCAGCAAAATTTGGTTTTTCTATTGATCGCCAAAGTGGCAACGACGTATTAAAATTAGAAGAATTAACGGTAGGTTATTCTGGTAAGCCGGTGTCCAAAGATGTAGATCTTCGGATTTTTCGTGAAGACCGAATTGCTTTAGTTGGACCAAATGGTGTAGGGAAATCTACATTACTCAAAACAGTTGTTAAAGATATTCCCCCTATTGCTGGATCAATTCATTACGGGACCAATGTTCAATTTGGTTACTATGATCAACAACAAGCTAAACTAACAGGTAATCGGTCCGTATTAAAGGAATTATGGGATGATTGGCCATTGATGAATGAAAAAGATGTTCGTAATGTTTTGGGTCGTTTCCTATTCAGTGGTGATGATGTGACCAAAACAATTTCCTCTTTATCGGGTGGCGAAAAAGCCAGAGTCGCTTTAGCTAAACTCATGATGTTAAAAGCAAACACTCTTATTCTCGATGAACCGACCAACCACTTAGATCTTGATAGTAAAGAAGTGCTCGAAAACGCATTAATTGATTACCCAGGAACTATTCTTTTCGTCTCACATGATCGCTATTTTATTAACAGGATTGCCACTAAAGTTATTGAGCTATCAGGTGACGGGGCATTTGAATATTTAGGTGATTATGATTACTACGTGGAAAAGAAAAAAGAACTAGAAGAAATTCGATTAGAACAAACGGGTCCTCAAGAAGTAGGAGCTGCGACCACGAAGCAATCCACTTCGACCATTGATAAAGAGGCGAAAAAAAGGGAACGACAAATTTCAAGACGCTTAGAAGAATTAGAAGCTCAATTACAAACAATTGAAGTTAGCATTAGTGCTGTTGAGGAAAAATTGTGTGATCCAGCCATTTTCCAAGACCATGAGCAACTATTAACTCTTCAAAAAGAGCTCGAAGCTTTTAAAGAGGAACAAGAAGTGTTAATGATGGAATGGATGGAATTAGAAGAAGAATTAGAAATATTATAATTAATAGCGCATGCTTCAACATGCGCTATTTTCTTGCAATTTTTTACCCATATATATAGGTCAAGTACAAATTTCGACATTTTTCTTTCCACATATTTATTCACAAACTAAAGCTTGATATATCAATCTATCAACAGACTTATCCACACTATCCACAGGTGAAATTTTTTTTATCTACAATTCAATATGAATAACCTACCACTACATATTGAATTCAACTAACTTATGCACAGGTTATCCACAAATTGTGCATAAGTACAGATGTTCTCTATTGACAGCGCCTTGTATTTTTGTTAAAAAAGAATCGATTCTCTTCAATGAGAGAATCGATTCTTGTTAATTCCAGTCGAATAAAGGCATACCTGGTTTTCCGTTCATGGACATCGAGCTTTTATGTCCTTTTTCGAACATAACTGAACCCGCTGCTGCAATCATCGCAGCATTATCTGTACATAAAAACAGAGGAGGGACAGTAAATGTGATGCCTTCTTTAGCAAAGGTATCTTTTAACGATTTTCGTAATCCTTTGTTTGCAGAAACACCGCCTGCAGCAATCACATGTTTCACCTTAAATTCTCTAGCAGCGCGTAATGTTTTACCAGTGAGTACTTCTACCACACTTGCTTGGAAACCTGCAGCTACGGCTTGTGGTTTAACCACTTCCCCACGCTGTTCGGCATTATGCATATAATTTATTACTGAGGATTTAAGTCCACTAAAGCTAAAGTCATAGGAATCTTGTTCTAACCAAATCCGTGGAAATGCAATTGCTTCTCCGCCTTCATGTGCCAGTCGGTCAATATGAGGACCACCTGGATAGGGCAGTTTTAATACTCTAGCTACTTTGTCATATGCCTCACCTGCAGCGTCATCACGTGTTTCTCCAATTAACTCAAATGAACCATGATTTCGCATCAAGACGATTTCTGTGTGTCCTCCTGAAACAACAAGAGCTAGTAAAGGGAATTGCATCGGTTCTACTAACTGGTTCGCGTAAATATGTCCCGCTATATGATGAACACCAACAAGAGGCAATCCATTAGCGAATGCAAATGCCTTCGCTGCGTTAATACCTATTAATAGTGCCCCTACAAGCCCTGGACCCTCTGTAACTGCAACTGCATCTATGTCACTTGGTTGCATGTTTGCTTGCTTGAGCGCTTCTTCAATGACAATGGTGACTTGCTCTACATGATGACGAGAAGCGATTTCAGGAACGACTCCACCGAAGCGTTTATGACTTTCAATTTGTGATGCTACAACATTGGATACAATTTCACTTCCGTTACGGACGATGGATGCAGCAGTCTCATCACAACTCGTCTCAATACCTAATATGATTTGATCTTTCATCATTTAAATTTCACCCACATTACCAGGGCATTCTCTTGGTTATCAGTATAATAACCTTTTCGAATACCACCATTTTGAAAATCTAATTTACGATACAAATTTTGTGCAACCGTATTACTGACCCGTGCTTCTAATGTCATCAGAACAACTCCAGACTCTTTAGAAACTTGGATTGCTTCACGCATAAGTCCTTCTCCAATCCCTTGGCCCTTAAGTTGCTCAGTCACTGCTACATTAGTAATATGACTTTCATCTACCACTATCCACATTCCACAGAAACCTACAATTTTTCCTTCACTATTTTCAGCGACAACATAATAAGCATGCAAGTTACTTGTCATTTCCTGAACAAATGCATCTCGTGTCCATGGTAGACTAAATGCTTCTTGTTCAATCTTTAAGACTCCATCAATATCTGATTCCGTCATTTTACGGTAAATAATCATATCATCCATGTGTTTCTCCAGCCTTTTGTTCTGCACGCCAATTCGTTTCAGCTTCGGTAATTCGTTTATAATCGGGTACAAAGTGATGCGTTTCTTCTATTGAAGGAAGTGCTGTCTTCAATGCTTGCTCAATCACAATAGAAGCTTTTGGTAAATCTAAATGAAACGGTGCACGAATAGCACGTTTACCTAGAACTTGTTGTATTGCGTCCCAATGAATTGAAACATCTTTCCCAACAAACAATATATCTTCTTCTTTAGCTGCCAACTTTTCTAAAACAGTCTCCAGGGAGTAGTGACCATCTGCTAAGTAAGTTTCTAAATCATTTGTATAAATCGCTGAAAATACATTCTGACGGCGAGCATCCATAATAGGACAAATAAGTCCTTTGAATAGCGCTCCATTCCCTGCAAGGGTTTGAAGACTTGATACCCCCACTAATGGAATCTTTAGTGTCCAAGCCAAAGTTTTAGCAATAGTCACACCAATTCGAACACCTGTGTATGAGCCTGGGCCTTCAGCCACTGCAATTGCATCAATTTCATTCGGTTTTATATTTGCTTGTTTTAAAACTTCTTCAACAGCTGGCATTGCCCCTACAGAGTGTGTTACTTTTACCGAGCTTGTCCATTCAACCAATAGCTGATCATCTTTAACAATCGCGATTGATAATGGCACATTCGATGTATCAATTCCTAACCAAATCATTCAAATAGCTCCTTACATAATCGCTCATAACGTTCACCCATTGGGGTAACTTCAAAACGTCTAGCAAATTCATCTTCGTAGAATACTTCGATTTGTAATCGATCATTTGGCAAATCATATTCAATCAATTTTGCCCACTCAATCACAGTTACCGCATCTCCATAAAAAAGTTCATCCCATCCTAAATCCTCTTCACTGCCTGCAAGACGATATACATCTAAATGATTGAATGGCAATCTACCTTCATATTGTTTCAATATCGTAAAGGTCGGGCTATTCACATTACGCTCTATCCCTAAACCTTTTGCAAAGCTTTTTGTAAAAGTTGTCTTTCCGGCACCAAGATCGCCTTCTAGCGTAATAACATCTTGTGCTTGAACGAGCGAGCCTAATCGCTGACCAAATTGTTCTGTTTCTTCAAGAGATGATACTTGTTTAATATATGTCATATAATGATTACCTCACACATGTTTTCTCTAGTGTACCGAATTCATAACAATTCTTCACTTTATTTGCACAAAAAAACCCACATAGAAAGTTTCCTTTCATTGCGGATTGATAATTTAGATAAATGGCGGTCCCGACCGGGATCGAACCGGCGATCTCCTGCGTGACAGGCAGGCATGTTAACCGCTACACCACGGGACCACATGTTATTTAACGACAAGATTTATTATATCATCTAATATAATATTAAACAATAGTAATTTGAAAAATAGTTTAAAGATTTTATAATATGAGTTTTAGTATAGTAATTAGGTTGTAAATTTGGTGGGTTAACGAAGTGATGATAACTGAAACCATCTTTCTTATTAGTATAACTTATCGCTAATTTATTGTTTCCTATTATTTGCACCGCCAAAATATACTAACTACCTCTTGCCCTTTCTCCAAAAGATAATTGACACAATAAGCAATACAATTGAAATTAAAGCTATGAATGTCCATCCATTTTCGACTCCATTGAAATAATAAGCAACCGGGAGAAAAGTTAGAAAAGTGAAAAGCATTGATATCCAAGACCTGTTAAACAAGCCATACAAAAACGAAATAAATGAACCTACAAATGAAATTTGCCAAATCAAAATAATCCAATTAAATGTTTCTATTATTTTCACCCCTATATATCTTATTATCTACATCAGCTTAAAATTCCTTAACGCTTCAATACAAATGTTATGTAGGATGTATGCATTGCATGGAAGATTAAGAGATATATGCTACAGCAAATAGAGGTGTCATTTCATCAAAATTCTACTAATTCATATACACATCGAATTCACGGACTAATTTGCGATAAAAGGATTTCCAGAGAATGAGGAATCATCTTCACTAAACAAAAAGAAATATATTCTGAGGCATTTTGAAAAGTAAGTGGAGAAAGTTATTGAGTTTCGACATTTCCCGGGAAATATGTCGAAACTTACGAATTTAGAGGATTTGGTTCTTAAAAGTTACTTTCATTGAGAATTATTTATTCCTAAAACTGGTAAGCTAATTTGGGAACACCCTTCCCATAAATCGAAAATTTTATTTATATCTTCACACAAAGTAAAGTGGCATGTAGCGACAACGAAATGGGTCCAATTTAAGAGTTTCCATTTCGCAAAAAACAGAAAGCTATCCGGTAATCTTAAACGATTTTCATGGAGCTGTTAAAAAAAGAATTGGCTTCCAATAGTCAACTTGGTTCAAGTGACGGTTTTTTACATCAGAAAGTATTGGTATTAATAGGCAAGATGACTTATTAGTTGAGACAACTGTTGTATAAATCTAATGATTTTCGTCACATCCCAGGTCTTTCCGTAAGCTATAGGCTCCAGGTCTCATTTCTCGCTCATCTTCTATTAACACTCGAAATAAACCACACAAAAAAACCGATACCCTTTTACAGGTAACGGTTTCTTATTTGC
>NZ_AMGD01000014.1:0-30797 GCF_000297555.1 Paenisporosarcina sp. TG-14 | reverse complement strand
CCAAATGCTTTTACTTCTTCTATAGAGTGAACAGGTCCGTCAGTCCCTGGAATAACGGGAATCCCAGCTAATACAGCTTGGTGGCGAGCTTTTACCTTGTCTCCGAACATATCTAAATGTGTCGAGGTTGGACCAATAAAAATGATACCCTCTTCTTCGCATCGTCTTGCAAAATCTACGTTTTCAGAAAGGAATCCATACCCAGGATGAATCGCATCAGATTTACTATCTTTTGCAATTTGTAATATTCCTTCGATATCTAAATAGGCATCAATTGGTTTTTTTCCGTCTCCAACTAAATACGATTCATCTGCTTTGTAACGATGGAATGAACCACTGTCTTCTCTTGAATAAATTGATACGGTACTCAAGTTTAATTCGGTACAAGCACGGAAAATGCGGATGGCAATTTCTCCGCGGTTAGCTACTAATATCTTTTTAATCGTCTTCATTATGAAACGACACCCCTTAGCTTCGTATTTTTTCGTTTTTGACAAACATTGAGACATTTAACAAAATTCCCATAGCTAAAGATAACAAAACAATGGACGTTCCGCCATAACTAATAAACGGAAGTGTAACTCCTGTTAGAGGAATTAAGCCTAATAGCCCACCTAAATTAACGAAAGTCTGAATTCCAATTAGACTTCCAATACCAGTGGCAATCATACGGGCTTGTGTGTCTTGCGTACTTAAAGCAATAGAAAAAGCACGTAATACGATAAAGCCTAGACCTCCAATGACGATAAATGTACCAACTATGCCTAATTCTTCAGCAATAATTGCCATGATAAAATCTGTTTGCGGCTCAGGTAAATAACCTAATTTTTGAACTGATTGACCCAAGCCTAGCCCTTTAACCCCCCCCGCACCAATCGCTAAGTATCCATTAACAACTTGAAACCCAGCGTCTAATTCATACTCAAAAGGATTCCAGAAAGCTTCTAAACGTTCTACTCGTTTCGGTGTTATTAACTTATCTCTTACAAGATATAGAATTGGTGAAACTAATAGGATTAAACCGAAAATAATACTAAATAATTTCACAAATGTTTTAAAAAGGATACCACTAGCTGCTAACATAGAAACACAAACAAATAAAATAATACCTGCAGTCCCCATATCCACTTCACTTAATATTAAGAAGAAAGCAATGACTAATATGGTTACAGGTGGAGCAATTGATTCATTTATTGAATCCAAATTCCCTTTTGACCTTTTATTCGTAAAAACACTTGCGAAATACAAAATTAAAATTATTTTCGCTACCTCAGATGGTTGTAAACGTATAGGGCCTAGAATAATCCAACTTCTAGCACCATTTACTAGATCCCCAATAAAATGAACACTAACCAGTAAGGAAAACATGACGAAAAGCATAGTTGCCATAATCGATTTACGTCGATAATGTTTGTAAGGTATGAAAGCTGCGATTAAAAAAACAGGAAATGCAACAAGCAAATTTAAGATTTGACGCTTATAAAAAAAATCAGGTTCATAGCCATATACATTGACTGACCAAACCATGCTAGCACTATAAATCATTACTAACCCAAATAGACATAAGAACATATATGTAATAAATAATGGGTAATCAAAGTTTTTAATATAGCGTTTGATATATGAAATCATTTGGAGAAAACCCTCTTTTTCTTTTATCTAGCAAAAAAACTCAAACACATATTGAGTTTGAGTTTTTTACTTATTTCTTTGTATAAGCATCATGCATCAAAGATAATTCTTTTTCAAGTGTAGAAAGAAGTGTTTTTCCTTCTTCACGTTCCATAAGTCCTAGTTTGACGGCAAAATCAATTTCTTTTGAGAGGCCAAACATTTGTGTATCTAAGACTTCTTCGTAGAGTGGACATTGTGGCAGTGTTAAGTGATTCATTTGAACCTTAATCAATTTCGCTATTTTTTCTCCATCAGCTTTTAAGAGTTCAACAGCCTTTTGCTGGTATAATTGTTGTGATTTAGTATCCATGAGGACGCCCCCATTACCTAATATATTCTTAATAAAGTGTATCTTTCTAGTAACAAAATTGCAAGTATCACATCTAAATTGTAACTTAAAAAACTTAATTCTTTTTTACCTATAGGCAAAGCGTTATACTAGGAGAGGTTACTCAACTAATAAGGAGGCATAATTTAAATGGAAACGATTATTCCACTTAAAGGCGAAGTCAAATTTAAAATAACTCTAGATCCAGCTGTGTGGATTTTTGATGATCGACGGATTGATTTGGATACATTTTTTACGGAACAACATATTGAAATAGATGAGTTGGATGAATATACAAAGAAAGTATCAGCTCATTGGTCCCGTGAAATTATGGAAGGCGCAACTTTTCCACCAACCTTAAAAACCGAAAAGAAATATGAGAGAACAAAAATGTTAACAGGTACATTTGGTATTTATTTAAAGCATTTTTTACAAAATGCAGAAGTTAAAGATGGTGCTACATCTGTAGTCTTCGAAACTGCAACTGGCGAAGAATATTCTTTCCCACTTGAACAAGCAGACTCACTTATTTTCAAGTATAGTCAAGATGGTAAACCTTTGAAAGAAGATGGACCTGTTTATGTCCTTCTTGCAGACGGATCTAACATGCACAACCCCATTAAACATGTGAAAGCAGTTCGAGTAGATTAGGAGGTTAGTCCGATGCGTGTAAAGTGTGTCATTTGTGACATTATTAATGAATTAGAAGATGATTCACCTCAAGCAAAAAAGCTACGTAATCGTCCAATTCATACGTATATGTGTAATCCCTGCCATGAACGGATTGAAGAGAAAACACGTGTAAGATTAGCAACTGGGAAATTTGTGTTTTACAAAAGCTCTCGCAGAATAGAAGAAGATTTTTAATGACACGTCCTACTATCTTGAAGGCTTTGTATTTAGGCGTCGTTAGCGGCATTTTACTGGGCTTATTATTAAAATTAATAGAATCTATCACGACCGTTCGCGTTTATACGCTATTATTAAATATAGACTTTATACCAATAATTGGAGGTATCGCGTGGGGAGAGACTGTTGAATTTATCTTTCACGTACTGGTATCGATCGTTATTGCTTTTGTTTTTGTATATCTGGTAATTCGACTACGTATAGAAAAATCTTTTTCAAAGTTGCTTTTTTTGAGCTTCATCCTTTGCTTGCCTACATTCGGCTTGTACTTTCTGCTAAGCTCTCTCGCTATAAAAGATGTGCCAGCATGGAATGACTGGCTCGCATTTACTTACTGGTCAGTCGCACATTTATTTTACGTTTGGGTGTTACCAGTTCTCTATAAAAAGATGTGAAAAAAGTTCGAATGCTGTTTTCTCGTTTATCAGCATTCGAACTCGGGTTCCCCATGGTCCCTTTGGATCTCAAACCGTCTGCCATCATAACCTTAAAATAAAAGACGCTGCTTGAAGTGACAAATCACTTCAAGCAGCGTCTTTCGTATGTATACGCAATCTTCTGGTGTCTTCTCATGACTTACAAATCTATGCAAAAACTTTCACTTTAATTGAGTCAACGAGAATGTTATTAATTTCGTAATAAAGTCTACTAAGTGCTTGTAAAAGCAAACAAGCGGTAAGTGTTCGTTATTTTGAAGAGTTACTAAAGGATTCTCTAGGTTATGTGCAGTTCAAAGCGCACCATAATACATAGTGGTAGTCTAGCACTATGTATTAAAAGTTTATACTTTCTCATAAATAAAAAAGAGAAACACTAGCTTGCGCTAGCGCTTCTCTTTTTTTCATTGTGCAGACGTATTTTATATAATATTAAAATCATCGCCGCCACAATTAGTCCTTCTACAACGGGTAAGAAAAAGGCTAAAAATGTAAGCATTAAACATCCTAAAAGCAAAAAGATATAAATAACGATGTTTTGAGACATTCTTAACTTTTTTGCGAATCCGAGTTTATAAACTAACACAGATAGTAAGAAGATGACAAGATACAGCGCGTATCCTGCCAAATTGTAGTTCGGAAGGAATTCATAAAGAACACGCGCAGTTGGGTACATATTGTCATAGACAAATTGCTGTTCGTTCAAGATTCCTCAACCTTTCTATCACACTCAGCCATTATCAGCTGTTTTTGTTTTTTTAGTTACACGTTCACGTTCAGCTTTATCAAGCACTTTTTTACGCAAACGAATCGATTGAGGTGTAATTTCACAGTACTCATCATCATTCAGGTATTCAAGAGACTCTTCTAAAGTCATGATACGTGGTTTTTTTCTAGTTGTTGTTGCTTCTTTATTTGCAGAACGGATATTGTTGGCTGCTTTCATTTTTGTAATATTAACTGTTAAGTCATTATCACGAGTATGTTCTCCAACAATCATTCCTTCATAAATTTCAGCGCCTGGTTCAGCGAAAATTGTACCACGTTCTTCAATCCCTAAAATTCCGTATTCAGATGCTGTACCTGTTGACATTGCAACAAGAACACCTTTACTACGTCCACCTACACGACCTTTTTGCATTGGTTGGTAGCTATCAAATGTGTGGTTTATGATTCCGTATCCACGCGTTAATGTCATGAAATCAGTTGTATATCCGATTAAACCACGAGCAGGGACCATAAATACTAAACGCACTTGACCTGAACCATTATTAACCATATCTAACATTTCACCTTTACGGTCACCCATTGATTCAATTATTGAACCAACATGTTCTTCAGGTACATCCACTTGAACACGTTCAACAGGCTCACAACGAACTCCATCGATTGTGCGAACGATAACTTCTGGTTTAGACACTTGTATTTCGAAACCTTCGCGACGCATGTTTTCAATCAAAATAGATAAATGTAATTCCCCACGGCCTGATACAACCCAAGCATCGGGAGAATCTGTAGGATCTACACGAAGTGACACATCTGTTTCAAGTTGAGCTTGTAGACGCTCATCAATTTTACGAGATGTTACAAATTTCCCTTCACGTCCAGCGAATGGACTGTTGTTCACTAGGAACGTCATTTGAAGAGTTGGCTCATCAATGCGCAAAATTGGTAATGCTTCAGGATGTTCAGTTGGACAAACTGTTTCTCCAACGTTGATATCTTCCATTCCTGATACGGCAATTAAATCACCAGCATGAGCTTGTTGAATATCAATACGTTTCAGACCCATAAATCCAAACATTTTAGTAACACGGAAGTTTTTCACTTTGCCGTCTAATTTCATTAATGAAACTTGTTGTCCTAATTCCATTGTTCCGCGGAAAACGCGGCCAATACCGATACGTCCAACGTAATCGTTATAATCTAAAAGAGCTACTTGGAACTGCAATGGCTCTTCTTTATTATCTACAGGAGCCGGGATTTTTTCAATAATTGCATCATAAATAACTTGCATGTTTTCTTCCTGATCTTCAACGTCAGAAGAAAGACTTGCAGTACCGTTCATTCCTGATGCGAAAATAACTGGAAATTCTAATTGATCATCATTTGCTTCAAGTTCAATGAAAAGTTCAAGAACTTCGTCTACTACTTCTTCAGGACGCGCAAAGTCACGGTCAATTTTATTTACAACTACAATAGGTTGTAAATTTTGTTCTAATGCTTTTTTCAATACAAAACGTGTTTGTGGCATACAGCCTTCGTATGCGTCAACAATAAGTAGAACACCGTCTACCATTTTCATTATTCGTTCTACTTCTCCACCAAAATCAGCATGGCCAGGCGTGTCAAGAATGTTAATCTTCACATCTTTATATTGGATCGCTGTATTTTTAGCTAGAATTGTGATACCGCGCTCACGCTCAATATCATTTGAATCCATAGCACGCTCGTCCACATGTTCGTTTGAACGGAAAGTACCAGATTGTTTCAACATTTGGTCAACTAAAGTAGTTTTACCATGGTCAACGTGGGCAATAATTGCAATATTTCTTAAATCGTGACGTAAATTAGTCAATTTTTTCACTCCAGATTCTTTTTTCGAGTCCTTAACTGTGTTATTATAGCACATGTTATAACTGTTTGTCAGATTTTCTATTGTAAAATTATTATTATTATTTGGAGGCACATTCCATGAAAAATATTAAATGGGTATTTGTACTATTTTCCCTGCTAGCTTTATTATCAATGTTTGCCATTGGAATTTCTGTTGGATTACGCAGTGTTCCAGGTATCCTTGCTAGCATATTATTACTTATTGTAGTAATGGGATTTGGCTTTAAAACAAAAAAGAAAATGCGCGACCAAGGATTATTGTAACAAACATCGCAAAGCTAATCTAGCGAGCGGAGAACATGATGACAAAAGCAAGAAATGGATATCTCCATTTCTTGCTTTTTATTTTAAAAAAATGTTAAATATTGCTGTTGATATTCCGAAAACAGCTATGCTTTCTTAGTGCGAGCGCCAAGAGTCCTCGTCCTCAAAGCCAACTGGATGTTGGTCACGATGGCGTTGTAACGGATATCAACACTATAGACAGAGCCTACTTTAAAGAAATGTAATTACTTAGTAAAGTCTCATGTATACTTTTTCGTGCTACTAGGAAAGTATCTTGTTCTAAAAATTTTAATGGCTGACCATTTAAATTTGTCGCAACCGCCCCTACTTCTTGAGCGATAACTACTCCTCCCGCTATGTCCCAAGGAGATAATCTCAAAGAAATATAAGCATCAATCCGCCCTGTTGCGACATAAGCAAGCTCAAGTGCAGCAGACCCGTATGAACGTATTCCTCTAACATCTTGAACAAGTTTAATTAGACCTTCATTATCAATACGACGGTTAGGTATAATCCAATTTGGACTTAATCCAATAATAGCTTCTGAAATTGTTGTTGATTCCAAAACCGGAATTGGTTCATCATTTAAATAAGCACCATGCCCTTTTTGTGCACTATATAACTCATTGTGAATAACATCATATATGTAGCCTAATACTCCAACACCATCTTTATATATACCTAAAGAAATAGCAAAATTTCTTTGTTGATGGATAAAATTCATTGTGCCATCAATTGGATCTAACATCCATACGTAGCCATCTAATGCACTGACATTATCACCGAATCCTTCTTCACCTAAAATCAAGTGTCCTGGATAATCTTTGCGAATATGATGAATAAAATATTGTTCAATTTCTTTATCAATATTGGTTACTAAGTCATTAGCATCCGATTTAGATTCAACAGCTAGTTCGCTTGAGAATGAATGGCGTATTTTTATTCCAGCTTTTTTTATTAAATCCTTTGCATAGTAATCTAGCATTTGATGTTCCAATGGATTAGCCGCCTTTCTAAATCATTCGTCTTCATTCCTTATTATAAACAAAAAAACACCTGGTGTCAGATATTGACGACCAGATGTTTACCAATAATTACTAACTTTATATTTAATGTAGCGCATGTAATGCCTTCAACTCCGAATGAATTTCGCCTAGTCTTGATTTACTCTTATCAATTTCTTTTTGGTTTTCTTTTTGCATCGCATCGAACAAAGAGGCAAGTTCATAGTCAAGCTCAAATTTTAAACCGAGAATTAATTTCTTTTCTAAATCTTCTTTGCGAACTATATGGACAACTTGTTTCATGGTCTTACACCCCTTTTCTATTTTATCTAAATATTCTGATTGCTTATTATAACTTATGATACGATGATGAGTTTGTCAACTAAATAAAGCTACTTACATGATTTTTCCCCAATTTTTCATTAAACTAAACATAGGAAATGCGAAAGGTGAAAATAAAGTTGAAAAACAAATAGTAAAAGTGCCGATTTTGGGGTATTTGAAATAGAAGGTTTAAAACATCGTATGCAAGCATTGATTGAAAAAGTCCGACTAAAATCCGAAGAAATTAGTCATACATACGCTGCTTATTTTTCATATAAAACCGGAGATGAATTTTATCCTCACGTCGCATGCTAGACGTTCTATAATCCCCCTAAAGATTCACGTAACATTTACAAGGAACACCATTCGCTTCCGCCAAATAAATATTAATAAGGAGTTTATCATTATGAAATTCAACGGTTTTACACAAAATGATTTTGATACATTTACAATTGAAGGGCTTCAACCAAGAATGACCGCAATCCAAGAACGAATTCAACCCAAGTTCCAAGCGATCGGACAACCGTTAACCGACGACCTTTCCGCAATACTTGGAAATGAGATGTTTCTGCATATCGCAAAGCATTTGCGTCGAAGCGTCAATCCTCCTAACGATACTTGGTTGGCGATAGCAGGAAATAAACGGGGATATAAACAACATCCGCATTTTCAAATCGGGGTATATGACGACCACGTTTTCGTTTGGTTGGCGTTTATTTACGAATTACCAAATAAGACGAATATCGCAAATACATTCTTGAAGAATTTGAAAACAATCAAGTCTACCGTTCCTAATGATTACGTCGTTTCATTAGATCATATGAAAAAAGATGCTACTTCATTAAAGGAAATCGACTTGAAAGAATCGCTTGAACGTTTTCGTGACGTCAAAAAAGCGGAATTTCTAATTGGGAGACACTTTGCGGCAAATGACCCGATACTATCGAACGGAAACGAATTCTTCGACGTTGTAAAAGAAACATTTGAAACACTTCTTCCCTTATATAAATTATCGTTTAAATAAAATTCACCGATACACTAAAGTCTTTTGACAGTATTGAAAAATTTCATCATTACTTCAATACCATATTTGATTAATTACTTTTATTATCAGGATGAATATTTTGTTAAATTCACTTATAAAACAACGCTATTTGTACTTTCATTTACTGTGTGGTGTAAACTCGGCTAATAATTGTAAATAAAAAAGGAGCAAGGGATTATCTCCCTGCTCCTTTAATAATTGCGCCTGCAGTTGTCTCTTTCATTTTCTTAATGATTGGATAACAAATATATCCGCTTTCTTTTTCGAAATCTCGAAAGTAAGTTTTCTCTTCTGCAATTGATGGAACAATTTCTTTAAATCGACGATACTTTGCCATCAATTCTTCTCGTTTAACTCCTTTTTCATAAGCGTGTTCAATTACTTCAAAAAATTGGACAACATCTACAATTTCATTAGTTGACCAATCTTTTGAAAATGGATACGAAAAACTCATGTTTGTTTCACCCTTTCCCTAGTTCCATTTTACGCGCAAGTTCTCTGCTTGAGTAATCATACGCGAAAATAATTCTTCCACAGAAGGGACATCTTCTATAAGGCCAGTTACTTGTCCAGCCCAACCAAAACCTTGTGATTCGAGACCTTCATATATATATTGTTTGTTAGCTTGACCACTAATATACTCTTTTAATGCTTCATACGTCGGTGTAGAAGATTCAATTTCATGAATCTTTTCTGTCCACGAGTTAACTAGGACTCTTGCAGGAGCACCTATCGAGCGTTTAATAACCGTCGTTCCCGTTTCACTACTATTTAGTAAAGCTTGCTTATATACACGTGAGGCGTGAACGCATTCTTTTGTAGCGATAAAACGTGTTCCCATCTCTATTCCTTCAGCACCTAAAGCAAGTGCGGCCATTAATCCACGTCCGTCTCCAATTCCACCTGAAGCAATAACTGGGATAGACACAGCATCGACGACACGGGGTACAAGAACCATTGTGCCAACATCGTCACGCCCTAAGTGTCCACCGCCTTCTTGCCCTACAACCATTACAGCGTCTGCACCAAGTTCTTCTGCTTTTTGCGCTTGTCTTGTCGCTGCAACTAAAACGAGTTTTTTTATAGTAGTACCTTCGAGCTGGTCAAAGATTGGAGTGGGATTTCCTCCGGTCATGGATACAACTGCTACGTTCTCTTCAATAGCCACATCAAGCATATGAGAAAATGGACGTCCTCGTTCACCTATTGCAAAATTCACTCCGAATGGTCGATCCGTCATTGAACGCACTTTTATTATTTCTTCTCTAAGTTCTTCCGGCGAGTTCATACTCATTGCAGTAATTTGGCCAAGTCCACCAGCGTTTGACACAGCTGCTGCCAAATCGGCATATGCCAGATATGCTAGTCCTCCCTGAATGATTGGATATTTAATATGTAGTAAGTCTGTAATGCGTGTTTGCCATTTCATTTAATAAATTCCTCCTATCTTCTACATACTGTATTCGTCTTTGTTATCAAAATTCCTTTAAAATTTTATAGTCATCTGCTATTCATAGTGCTATAATTCACTTGTTTTCATTATTAATTATGTGTTCAAAAGGAAGCCATTAATGAAATATAACTGCTATTTTTAATGAACTTTTGTAACACTCTCTTTAAGAAAGTTGAGGTGTACGATCATTGTCACAGTTAGAAACCCCTTTATTTGATGTCTTGCTAAAACATCGCAATCGACATCCTATTCAATTTCATATTCCAGGTCATAAAAAAGGGAATGGCATGGATCCTGCGTTTCGTGAATTCGTGGGAGAAAACATTCTTTCCATTGACTTAATTAATATTGCTCCACTTGATGATTTACATTCGCCAAAAGGCGCCATAAAAAAAGCTCAGGAATTAGCTGCAGAAGCTTTTGGTGCTGACTTTACATTTTTCTCAGTACAAGGAACAAGCGGTGCCATTATGACTATGATTTTAAGTGTATGTGGGCCTGGCGATAAAATTTTGGTACCAAGAAATGTTCACAAATCAATTATGTCTGCAATTGTATTTGCTGGTGCTGTTCCAGTGTTTATTCACCCAGAAGTTGATCCAGATCTTGGAATTTCGCACGGAATATCTGCAGAATCTGTGGAGAAAGCTCTTGAAGCCCATCCAGATGCTAAAGCTGTTCTGGTCATTAACCCAACATATTTCGGAATAGCGGCAGACTTAAAACGTATTGTTGAAATTTCACATAGTCATAAAATCCCAGTATTAGTCGACGAAGCTCATGGTGTTCACATTCATTTCCATGAATCATTACCGGTATCTGCCATGTCAGCTGGAGCTGATATGGCGGCAACTTCCGTACACAAACTGGGTGGTTCAATGACGCAAAGTTCCGTCTTAAATGTACGTGAAGGATTAGTTTCTTCTAAGCGTGTGCAATCGATATTATCAATGTTAACAACCACATCTACATCGTATCCAATTTTAGCATCGCTAGATACCGCTAGACGTCAATTAGCTATCAATGGACATGACTTATTAGCAACGACGATTCGCTTATCTAAAGATGCACGAAAACGTATAAATCAAATCCCTCACCTACGTTGTGTAGGAAATGAGATTTTGCGCACGTCAGCAACATTCGATATAGACCCTACAAAGTTATTAATTAGCGTTAAAAATTTAGGTATCACTGGGCATCAAGCGGAAGAATGGATGCGCGAAAATGCCAACATTGAAATCGAATTATCCGATCTTTACAATATTTTGTGTATCGTGACAATTGCAGATTCAAAAAAAGAATTAAACTTACTCATAAATGCACTTCAACGTATGGCACTGGCATTTGATTCAGAAGCTGCAATAGTCGAACCTTTTGTAACCATGCCTGATATTCCACTGTTAGCCATGACGCCACGTGATGCTTTCTATGCAACAACAGAGGTTGTATTGTTTGCAGAATCTGTCGGACGTATATCAGCTGAATTTATCATGGTTTATCCACCAGGAATTCCAATTTTTATTCCAGGTGAAATTATTACTGCAGATAATATTGCGTATATTCATATGAATATAGAGGCTGGATTGCCAGTTCAAGGTCCAGAAGACGATGAATTGAAGTTGATTAGAGTCATTAAAGAGCATAAAGCTTTTTATTAAATTAAATGGAAAAAGGCTGAGCTTCCGTTTTTGCGGATCATGCTCAGCCTTTTTATATAGATACTGTTAATAGGAATTATATATTTTGCCACTACATTTATTGCTTATTCGTATTATTCAATAGTTACACCTTGAATTGTTGCTGGATCAATCATTTCGTAACCTTTCCCTCTAAGTCCCTCCACAATTCCTTTTAAAGCAGCAGCGGTCCATACACGATCATGCATCAATAAGTTTGCACCTTCCGTTAAGTACTCACTATTGACCATGATATCGGTCAAAGCATCAGCATCTTGGTATTTTGCTTCCCAATCGTAGCCGTAGGTCCAATTCATTAACAGCATGCCTTGCTCTTCAACTAGCGCTTTGCTGAAATCTGTATTCACTCCAAATGGCGCACGGAAGAATTTTGGTTTTTCACCCGTTATCTCTTCGATTGTCTCATTTATTTTCATGATTTCTACTCGTTGTTCTTCCTCAGACAAACTCTTTAAATTTGCATGCGTTTGTGTATGATTACCAATTGCAAAGCCCATATCATAAATCTCTTTTAATACAGCTTTTTCTTCATCGGTATCTACAAAGTGTCCATTTACGAAAAATATTGCTGGTGCGTTTAATGCTTTTAACTTTTTCGCCATTTCTAAAGACCGTTTATCTGGTGCATCATCAATAGTTAAAAGCACTACTTTTGACGGTGCATCAGCAATTGGTTTAAACGACCAATTTGCTTTATTTAATGCATATAAGGGATCGGCAGTAGCTGATGCAGGTGACTCTTCTTCAATAGCTTCTTCACTTGCTTCTTCACTTGCTTCTTCATCTACCCTTTCTTCTTCTTCCTCAACTTCTTGTTGTACAGGAGCTGATGCGGGTGTTTTCTTTTCTGCTTCTGTTTCCCCGCATGCCGCTAACATCAATGCTAACAAACTCACAGTCATTAATTTTATGTATTTCATATGTATCACCATAACCCTTTCGACAGTCATTTTAGCATAATTCCCATAAATATTTCTAGATATATTAAAGAAAACAAAAAAACCGTACAGCAGAATTGCTGTACGGCAACAAGAAATTATTTAGATAAAATGTGAATTGGATGACCCATTACAACTTCAGCAGCTTCCATTGAGATTTCTCCCAATGTTGGATGCGCGTGAATTGTCATGGCAATGTCTTCAACCGTCATGCCCGCTTCAATTGCTAATGCAAGCTCAGCGATCATATCAGAAGCACCTTGACCAACGATTTGAGCACCAAGCAGTAAACCATCAGATTTACGTGAAACAAGCTTAACGAAGCCTTCAGGAGCGTTTAATGCTAACGCACGACCGTTTGCTCCGAACGGGAATTTCCCAGCCATAACTTCAAAGCCTTCTTTTTTAGCTTGCTCTTCGTTTAAACCAACTGTTGCTAGTTCCGGATCTGTGAAACAAACAGCTGGAATGGCTAAATAATCCACTATAGAAGTTTGTCCTGCAATTACTTCAGCTGCTACTTTACCTTCATAAGAAGCTTTATGAGCAAGTTGAAGTCCTGTAACCACGTCACCAATTGCAAAAATATTTTCGATGCTTGTACGAACTTGTTTGTCCACTTCGATCAAACCACGTTCGCCCATTTTAATACCCAGTTCTTCAAGACCCATCTCATCCGTGTTCGGACGACGACCAACTGTTACTAATACATAATCCGCTTCGACTTTCTTCTCTTCGCCGCCTGCTTCAAATGTAACAATTACGCCAGATTCTGTTTCTTCAACGCCTTTAGCTACTGCCTTAGTGACAATATCCACGCCTTTTTTCTTCAAGCCTTTTTTGACAATTGATGTCATTTGCTTTTCAAAACCAGCTAAGATATCGTCTCCGCCTTCAACAATAGTTACTTGAGAACCAAGGTTTGCATAAGCTGTACCAAGTTCAGTTCCGATATAACCGCCGCCAATAACAACTAGTTTTCCCGGAATTTCAGTTAGACTCAATGCAGTTGTAGAGCTCAAGACACGTTTAGAAAACTTGAATGATGGAATTTCAACTGGTCGAGATCCAGTTGCGATAATTGCATGTTTAAATTTGTACGTTTGTGATGATTTTTCGTCCATTACTCGAATCGTGTTTGCGTCAACAAAGTAAGCTTCACCAAGAACAACATCCACTTTATTTCCTTTTAATAAACCTTCAACTCCACCCGTTAATTTCTTAACGACACTGTCTTTGAACGCTTGTGCTTTTGAAAAATCGATAGTAACTTCAGATGCTGTAATCCCCATATCATCCGAGTGTTTTGCTTGTTCAAAACGGTGACCGACTGAAATTAACGCTTTTGATGGAATACAACCAACGTTTAAACAAACGCCACCAATATGTTCTTTTTCAACGATTGTTACTTTTTGGCCGGTTTGAGCTGCACGAATTGCTGCAACATAACCGCCAGGGCCTGAGCCAATAATTAGCGTATCTGTTTCGATTGGAAAATCTCCTACTACCATTTTTTACGCCTCCATTAATAAAAGTTCTGGATTGCTAAGCAAACGTTTAATATTATTTAATGCGTGCTGAGCAGTCGCACCGTCGATCATTCGATGATCAAAGCTCATAGATAATGCTAACACAGGAGCCGCTACAATTTCACCATTTTTAATGACTGGTTTCTCTGCAATACGACCAATTCCTAGAATAGCAACTTCTGGATGGTTAATAACTGGAGTGAACCATTGTCCACCAGCTGAACCAATATTCGTAATCGAACATGAAGCACCTTTCATTTCAGCAAGTGATAATTTACCATCACGTGCTTTGCCAGCAAGTGTGTTGATTTCATCTGAAATCGCAAATACTGATTTTCTATCTGCATGTTTAATAACAGGCACCATCAGACCTTTTTCGGTATCAGCAGCAATTCCGATATTGAAATAATGTTTCTGAACAATTTCACCAGCTTCATCATCTAATGAACGATTAAATTCTGGGAAATCACGCAATGTGCTTACCAAAGCTTTTACTACATAAGGTAAGTACGTTAATTTCACATTTTTTTCCGCAGCCAAGTCTTTGAACTTTTTGCGATGTGCAACAAGTTCTGTAACATCAACTTCATCCATTAAGGTCACATGAGGTGCTGTATGTTTTGAGTGAACCATTGCTTTCGCAATTGCTTTACGTACACCAGACATTTTCTCACGTGTTTCAGGGAATTCGCCTTCTAAAGTCTTCTCTACCGGTTTAGCTGCTTTTTCATCTTTTTTATCAGTAGCTGTTTCATCATTCTCAACAACAGAATCTTGGGTCGTTGTTTCAGAAGATTGATCACCATTCATAAACGCTTCGATATCTTCTTTCATCACACGTCCATTTTTACCTGACCCGTTAACTTGAGAAACTTCTACATCATTGTCGCGAGCAAATTTACGAACTGAAGGCATCGCAATTATGCGACCATTTGGATCTTTTTCAGCTTTTGCTGTTGATTCTGCTTTAGGAGCAGCTTTAGTTGGTTCAGAAGCTTCTTTTTTAGGAGCTTGCTCTTTTACAACAGGAGTCGCTTCTTTTTCTACTGCTTGACCATCTTCTGCAGTCGCTTGAACTTGAGCTTCTGTTTTTTCTTCTGCTTTAGGCTCGTCTTCATGATCACCTTTAAACTTCAGGTCTTCATACCCTGGTGCATCAATACGAATTAATACTTGTCCAACTGTCGCAACTGTTCCTTCACCTATTAGGACTTCTTCTACTTTCCCAGTAACCGGTGATGGAATTTCTACAACTGCTTTGTCATTTTGGATTTCACATAAAATATCGTCTTCTTCTATAGTATCACCTGCGGTTACAAACCATTTAACGATTTCACCTTCGTGTATACCTTCACCGATATCTGGTAATTTAAATTCAAATGCCACAAAAATCACCCTTTCTGTTGATAGTGTCTATTAGAATGTTAATACTTTTTTCGCTGTTTCAAAAATGTCTTTTGAGTTCGGTAACCATACTGTCTCTGCTTGAGAGAACGGGAATATAGTATCTGGTGCAGTTACACGAAGAACGGGTGCTTCTAAACTTAATATCGCACGCTCGTTAATTTCTGCAACGACATTCGCTGCAATACCAGCTTGTTTCTGTGCTTCTTGTACAACGATTGCACGTCCTGTTTTTTCAACAGAAGCAATAATTGTTTTAATATCTAATGGTTGTACGGTACGTAAATCAATTACTTCTACTGAGAAGCCTTCTTTTTCAAGCTCTTCTGCAGCTTTTAAACTTTCGTGTACCATAGCGCCGTACGTAATAATTGATAAGTCTTTTCCTTCGCGTTTTACTGCTGCTTCGCCTAAAGGGATTGTATACTCTTCTTCAGGTACATCTTCACGGAATGAGCGATATAATTTCATATGTTCCAAGAAAATAACAGGGTCATTGTCACGAATTGAAGAAATTAATAATCCTTTTGCATCGTAAGGTGAAGAAGGAATAACTACTTTCAAACCTGGTTGAGCAGCCATTAAGCCTTCTAAACTATCTGCATGCATTTCTGGAGTATGAACACCACCGCCAAATGGTGATCGTATTGTAACTGGAGCATGGTATTTACCCCCACTACGGAAACGCATACGAGCTAATTGACCACTGATCGAATCCATTACTTCAAAAACAAAACCAAAGAATTGAATTTCAGGAACAGGACGGTAGCCTTCTAATGATAAGCCTACTGCTAAACCGCCAATACCGGACTCTGCAAGAGGTGTATCGAATACACGATCTTCCCCAAATTCTTTTTGTAATCCTTCAGTTGCACGGAATACTCCGCCGTTATTTCCAACGTCTTCACCGAAGACGAGGACGTTTTCATCATTTTTCAGTTCATTACGGAGTGCATCCGTAATTGCTTGAATCATCGTCATTTGTGCCATCGGTTACTTCGACTCCTTCTCTTTGTAGATTTCATATTGTTCTTTTAAGTTAAATGGCATTTCGTCGCCATACATGAATTCCATTAAATCAGTTACTTTTTGTTTTGGTGCAGCATCAGCTGTTTTAATAGCAGCTTTAATTTCTTCTTTTGCTTGCTCAATTACTTCGTTTTCTTTTTCTTCATTCCAAAGCTTTTTCGCTTCTAAATACATACGGAAACGTACAATAGGATCTTTCTTTTCCCATTCAGAATCTGTTTCAGACGTACGGTATCGAGTTGGATCATCTCCAGCCATTGTATGAGGTCCATAACGGTAACATAAGGCTTCAATCAATGTTGGACCTTCGCCATTCACAGCACGTTCTCGCGCATCACGCGTTGCTACGTATACTGCTAATGGATCCATTCCATCAACTAGGATACTTGGAATTCCAGCCGCAATCCCTTTTTGTGCAATTGTTTTAGCAGCTGTCTGTAATTCACGTGGTGTTGAAATAGCAAACTGGTTATTTTGAACAATGAAAATTGCTGGTGAACGGAATGCACCTGCAAAGTTCATTCCTTCATAGAAGTCACCTTGTGAAGAACCACCGTCACCTGTGTATGTAACTGCAACAGATTTTTTACCGCGTTTTTGCATACCAAGTGCTACTCCAGCAGCTTGGACGATTTGAGCACCAATAATAATTTGTGGTGGGATTACTTTTACGTCTTCAGGAATCTGGTTACCCATGAAATGGCCACGAGAGAATAAAAATGCTTGAGAAAGTGGCAAACCATGCCAAATCATTTGTGGTACGTCACGATATCCAGGAAGGATGAAGTCCTCTTTTTCAAGAGCAAAATGTGATGCAAGTTGTGATGCTTCTTGTCCAGCGGTTGGTGCATAGAAACCCAAACGTCCTTGACGATTTAATGAAATCGAACGTTGATCAAGAATACGTGTGTAAACCATACGTCGCATTAACTCAACTAAATCATCATCAGATAAGTTTACTTCAGCATCTTTGTTTACGATTTCGCCTTCTTCGTTCAAAATTTGAAACATTTCAAACTTTTCTTCAATCGCATGAAGTGTTTCTACTGGGCCTAATTGCTTGGCATTTTTTGCTGCCATATTAACACTCTCCTTTAACTAACTGTATTAAAAAATCTTTTATAATCAAGTGATACAATGTCCATTCTTACCTAGTATACTCAACTTTAAATTGGTGGTCAATCATGTGTAACTCTAGTGAAATAACAACTTACTGTTTATTAAATATTCACTCAAATAAAATCTGTACTAGTACAAATGAACATCTGTACTATAAAAGATAACACTTTTGAAACCCCTCATTTTACATAAAAAAGGACTTCACTTGGAAGTCCTTTCACTTTTCATCCAAAGAATCATATATTGAAACTTTCAATTCATTTAATTCTATTGTCTCTTCGTTAAATTCATTAATTGAAGATTGTACAATATCATTTTGTTCGTTTACTTTTAATACTTGTTCTTGAAGTTGAGCTTGTTCCATTTCTTCATCCACTAGCATATCGTAGAGTACAGTTTGTAAGTCAGTTAATTTTTGATATTCTTTACTAACAACATCATGTGCTTGATAACGAGTTTCAATTAATGATTTCAAATCAATTAATGACGTTTTTATTTCTTCTTCCTTTACATCATCTATTAGACTATCAAATGAAGATAAAGAAGCGAGTGCGCTTTCAATCGATTCGTTCTCTTCATTAAGTAAAGTCAATCTTTCCATTAAAGAAGATTTTAGTTCCTCTACTTTTATTGACACTTCTTCTTGTTGTTCTTGTGTCAATTCCATGCTTGAGTTAAAAGTACTTTGTTCTTTCTTTTCTAAGACAGTCAATTGTTGTTGTGCGTCTCGATATCCCTGCTCTTCTTCATATATTGTTGCTAATGTTTCTGATAACTTTTCTTCTGTAGTTACTCCTATAGAACATGCTGAAAGTATTATCGAAGTGGAAAGAAAAGTGCCAATTACGATTTTTTTCATTGAATAGCCCCCTAAACCTTTTTATACTATATCCTCTCAAGGAAGATATTTCAATATTTCTAAATTCCTCTTTTCATTTGCATGGATGCCATCCTTCGCTATACTTAATAGATAGTAACTATTGGAAAGGAAGACTTGAATGTTTGAACTAAAAGATATTATCCGCGAAGGACATCCCACTTTGCGACAAAAAGCGCAGGAAATACAATTTCCTTTATCTACTGAAAACGAAAAATTAGCACAGGACTTACATGATTATGTAAAGAATAGTCAAGATGCAGAAATGCTTGCCCGTTATGATTTGCGTCCTGGAATTGGTATTGCTGCACCTCAAGTCAATGTAGCGAAGCGAATGTTTGCACTTCATTTGCAAGATAATGAATCTAAGTTGAGCTTAGTTGCCATAAACCCTAAAATCATTAGTCACTCGGTCGAAAAAACCTATATTACAGTGGGCGAAGGCTGTTTATCTGTTGATCGTGTTATTGAAGGATACGTTCCTAGATATGCACGTATTACTGCCAAAGGCTTTTATCCAGATGGTAGAGAATTTAAACTACGGTTAAAAGGTTTATCTGCAATTGCTTTTCAACATGAACTTGATCATTTGAACGGTGTGATGTTCTTCGATCGTATTAATAAAGAAAATCCATTTGAAGAAATTCCTAATTCAGTCCCATTTGAAAAGGAAAAAGAAGATAAATAATTTGAGGTTCCCAGTTCTTGGGAACCTTTTTACCTTTTAAATAAGTTTTAAATATTTCATCGCGTTGACTAAACCATCATCATCCACGTGAGTTGTCACATAATTAGCGCGTTTTAGGGCTTCTTCGTGACCATTTCCCATAACAACTCCATATCCTACTGCTTCTAACATTTCAATATCGTTTAAACCGTCTCCAAACGCAATTGTATCCTTTATATCAATATTGAATTTTTGACATATGAACTTAACAGCGTTTGCTTTTGACGCACCTTTAGGTAAGATGTCAGCAGATACACGATGCCACCTTACAAATTTCAAGTGAGGAAAATTTTCTTGATAAGCTAGTTCTTCTTCCGCTGAACAAAACAGCAGTGCTTGATAAATTTTGTTGTTCACAATAAAATTTTCTTCGAAATTAGGATGCGGAAATTTTAAGCTGTTCATACTTTCTTCAATTTGTGGATGATATGTAATAGATGAAATCATTTTTTCTGCATTCATATATACCATAGGATGATTATGTTCTCTAGCAAAATCTGAAACCAATTTTAGTTGAATTGGACTAATTTCATTGTGAGATATCACTTTATTTTGATAGACAACATATTGACCATTAAAACAAATGTAAGAATCAATCTCTAACTCTTTTAAAACTTCTTGAATCATAAATGGTGCACGTCCGGTAGCAATAACCACTTCATGCCCCCTATTTCTTGCTTCAAAGACGGCTTCCTTCGCCTTTATTGGTAATTGTTTATTAGAATCATACAGTGTTCCATCTATATCAAAAAATAAAACTTTTTTCATTCCTTTCATCCTTTCTATTGCATGAATTGTACTAAAGACAAGTACTCTTTACAAAAGTCTGAATTTTCTGTATAATATGAATAAGGAGTGATTTGCCCATGTTAAAGCGTCTAAAAAGGAAATTATTGAGACGGCTAGGCGGCATACTCGGGAAAAAACTAATTGCATAATTATTTGCCCTGCTAATTATAGTAGGGCTTTTCTTTATTTTAAAACAGGCTCGTGATAATATAAAGAGAGTGAAATTATTATGAACGTGAAAAAGGAGAGCAAAAGATGATTTACAAAGTATTTTATCAAGAAAACCCGCTTGAAGTGCCAGTTCGCGAAAACACAAAAAGCCTATACATTGAAGCAGCTTCTGAACGCGAAGTTCGCTTCGCACTAAAGGATCGCAACTATAATGTTGAATTTGTTCAGCTACTTGAAGGTAATCATTTAACCTATGAGCAAGCTAACGAAAACTTTATAGTGGAGAAACAGTAAACTATATGAAATTTGTTAAGAATGACCAAACAGCGGTTTTCGCACTAGGCGGACTGGGCGAAATCGGCAAAAACACATACGGTATCCAATTTCAAGATGAAATAATATTAATTGATGCAGGTATTAAATTTCCAGAAGATGAACTACTTGGAATTGACTATGTCATTCCTGATTATTCGTATCTTGTGAAAAATGTAGACAAGATTAAAGGTCTATTTATTACACACGGTCATGAAGATCACATCGGTGGTATTCCTTATTTACTAAAACAATTGAATGTGCCTGTTTACGGCGGAAAACTTGCGCTTGGTTTGTTACGCAACAAACTTGAAGAGCACGGTCTACTTCGTACGACAAAAATGCACGTTATTACGGAAGATGAAATTATTAAATTCCGTAAAACTTCTGTTAGTTTTTACAGAACGACACACAGTATTCCAGATGCATTTGGAATAGTTGTTAAAACACCATCTGGAAACATTGTTCACACAGGAGATTTCAAGTTTGATTTCACACCTGTAGGAGAACCTGCTAACATTACCAAAATGGCTGAAATTGGTCGTGATGGCGTGCTTTGTTTATTATCAGATAGTACAAATGCAGAAGTACCTGAATTCACAATGTCAGAGCGAAAAGTCGGAGAAAGCTTATCGGAAATATTCCGCAAAGTAAATGGACGTATTATTTTCGCAACGTTTTCTTCTAATATTTTTCGTGTACAACAAGTGGTAGAAGCTGCAATACGTCATGGTCGTAAAATCGCTGTATTTGGTCGAAGCATGGACAACGCAATAAATATTGGACGTGAACTGGGCTATATCATTGCACCGAATGAAACATTTGTTGATACACAAACATTAAATCGTCTCCCTGCAAGTGAAGTCATGATTTTATGTACAGGTAGTCAAGGTGAGCCTATGGCGGCTTTGTCTCGTATAGCAAATGGAACACATCGTCAAATTCAAATTCAACCTGCAGATACGGTTATCTTTTCCTCTTCTGCTATTCCAGGAAATCGCAGTAGCATAAACCGTACAATCAACTTGTTATTCCGTGCAGGAGCAGATGTCATTCATGGCTCATTAAGTAACATCCATACTTCAGGCCATGGTTCCCAAGAAGAACAAAAATTGATGTTACGATTAATGAAACCTAAATTCTTTATGCCTATTCATGGTGAGTATCGTATGCTAAAAATACACACGGAACTAGCTATTGATTGTGATGTTAAACCAGAGAATACATTTATTATGGAAAATGGCGATGTCTTGGCACTAAGCCAAAACGAAGCAGCAGTTGCTGGTCGTATCCCATCTGGTGATGTATACATTGATGGTAGTGGAATTGGTGATGTTGGCAATGTTGTATTACGTGATCGTCGAATTTTATCTGAAGAAGGTTTAGTTATTGTTGTGGTGAGTACAGATCAGGAACGTCAGAAGATTGTTTCTGGACCAGACATCATTTCTCGTGGATTCGTTTATATGCGTGAATCTGGAGCAATGATTAATGAAGCTCAACATATGTTAAATCGTCATTTACAAAAAACAATTCAATCAAATAATATTCCTTTTTCTGAATTGAAAAGTGAAATTGTAGATGTATTAGGACCATATTTATATGAAAAAACAAAGCGTCGCCCAATGATTTTACCAGTTATAATGGAAGTTTAATAACAAGAAAAAAGCTGTGCAGCTATCACCTATTGTGATAAACTGCACAGCTTTTTTTTGTGTTTGTTAGACACTATCCACCACCAACCAAGGTCCCTATTAACGGTCAGAAATCACCGGTGTCGGTCTATAGTGGCCTGCTTCGCTTTTCTTTAGTGTCTAGCTCCGCAGGCCAGATCGCACCTAATCTTGGGACCACAGGATGTGGGTCATGAAGGCGTTGCGACACGATGTCGCGCAATTAGACTTCCTTCCTAAACTCATGCGGAAACAAGTTTCCGCATGAGTTTCTTCCAGCACCGGTGTCGATCTATAGTAGCCTGCTTCGCTTTTCTTTAGTGCATTGCTTTTTTTTCAAATCGGATAATATCTGCGTCTGCCCCGATAACAATTAAAATATCATTAATAAGAATTTCTTCATCCGCTTGCGGAGATACGAGGATATCATCTCCACGCTTAATCCCTACGATGTTTATACCATATTTCGCTCGAATATCAAGATCAATTAATGTCGAACCAGCTAACAGTTCATTTGCCTTAATCTCCATTATGGAATGTTCATCTGATAGTTCGAGATAATCCAAGACATTATTTGAAATCATATTATTAGCTATACGAATTCCCATGTCACGTTCAGGATGGACGACTTGATCAGCACCGATTTTACGCAATACTTTCTCGTGATAATCATTTTGAGCTTTTACGGTGATTTTATTGACACCGATTTCTTTTAACATAAGAGTAGTTAGTATGCTTGATTGGATATCGTCTCCTATAGCTACAATTACATGTTCAAAATTACGAATTCCGAGTGATTTCAAGACTGATTCATCCGTTGTATCAGCGACCACGGCTTGTGTCGCAATTGATGCAAATTCATCAACACGTTCAGCAAATTTATCGATGGCCATGACATCTGCGCCTTGTTCAACAAGCTCTCGAACAATGCTTCCACCAAATCGACCTAAACCAATAACTACGAATTCTTTCTTCATCCTTCAACCTCCGTTAAGCAACGATTGCACATAGTGTATCACAACTTTGAAAGACGCTCAAATTCAATTTAACACGTCTTCAAATTGGGCCATTACAAGGTGGTGATAATGACCACGGTCTTTCATTAATGAATCATGATTTCCTGATTCAAGTACGCTACCATTTTCCAAAACTATAATCTGATCTGCTTCACGTATTGTAGATAAACGATGTGCAATAATGATTGCAGTTCGATTTTTCAAAAGAGTGCGCAATGCCACTTGAATTTGAATTTCCGTTTCTGTATCAATGGATGCAGTTGCTTCATCTAAGATAATAATTCTAGGATTAGCAAGAATTGCACGAGCAAATGATAACAACTGTCGCTCACCAACGGATAATATATTCCCTCGCTCTTCTACTTCAGTATCGTAACCTTTAGACAACCGGTCAATAAACCCATTCGCTCCAACAGCTTGTGCCGCATTTTTCACTTCTTCATCTGTTGCATGTGGATTACCAAAACGAATGTTCTCCAGAATTGAACCCGAGAAAATAAATGTTTCTTGCAACACAATACTGATTTGTTCACGTAAATCACTTAATGATAAATCGCGAATATCCACCCCATCCATTTTAACAACACCACTGGTCGGATCATAGAAACGTGATACTAAATTGGCTATCGTTGTTTTACCAGAACCGGTATGCCCAACGAGTGCTACTGTCTTTCCAGCTTTCATTTCAAGTGTAATTCCGTTTAATGCCAATCGGTTTTTTTCATAACCAAATTCTACATGCTCAAATTCAATAAGACCTTTTAATTGATTGATTTTTTGGGGATTTTCTTTTTCGTGAACTAATGGCTGTTCATCTAAAAATTCAAAAATACGTTCAGATGATGCCATTCCCATCAATAGTTGGCTATATACCATGCCTAAACGTGAAATAGGCTCCCAAAACATTCCTAGATAAAAAGCAAAAGCGACAAAAGCTCCAAGATCAAGTTGACCATTTTTAATCAAGTAAGCGCCGTATAGTATTAATACCACAGATCCAATTGCATTTGTTATTTCAACGAATGGACGGAACAACGCGTTCTTTTTCGTTGCCACACGCCATGATTCGTAACTTTCTTCATTAATTCCATTAAAGAAAGCCATGTTTTCATTTTCCTGTGTAAATGATTGTGTAATACGCATTCCTTGAATACTTTCATTCAAATGCGAGTTAATTTTCGATTGTTTCATACGCACATCTTGCCAAGATCGACGAATATTTTTACGTAACGTCGTCGATATGAAAAACATCAATGGCAAAATAACGAGTACAGCTAGCGCCAGTGGTGGACTTAGTGTAAATAGAATGATGAGAACACCAACAAGGAGAAGAATATCCATTAACAAATTAATAACACCATTTGTAAATAGTTCTTGGAGCGAGTTAATATCATTCATAATTCGTACTAAAATTGAACCTGCAGACCGCTGATCAAAAAACCGATGTGATAGCCATTGTACATGCGTAAATAAATGTTTTCGCAAATCGTAGATCACGTTTTGACCAAGTTCATTCATCCACCTTATTCGAAAACGATTGGCAATGGTATTAATAATATATAATACTGCAATTGACCCGACAAGAATCCAAAGCATCTGACCATCTTTGTTCTCTAACGCTTTATCGATAACAAATACTCCTATCAATATGGGTATAAGAAGTCTAATGAGTGTCGTAATCGTAACAGCAATAAATGCTTTTGGTAGTAATGAACGTGAGTAAGGTTTTACATAGGTAAATAAACGAGCGAGTTGGGACCAATTAAATGGTGCATCAATTACATCATCCGAAGAGTAGCGGAATCGTTTTAAAACACTAGGATTAATTTTTTTTGTCATTGTGATTCCGCCTTTCTATGCATAAATATTTTCGAGTTGGTCCTTGTATTGAATTTCATAAATTCGTTTATAAAGCCCGGGTTGTTTAATTAATTGCTCATGCGTTCCACGTTGAACAATTTCTCCATGTTCAAAAACAATCAATTCATCTGCATGTTTTACAGATGAAATTCTGTGAGCAATAATAAATGTTGTTCGACCCTTCATGACTTCATCTAATGCTTGTTGAATATGAAGTTCTGTTTTCATATCTACAGCACTTGTCGCGTCATCGAGTACCAATATAGCTGGGTTTTGGCATAACGCTCTTGCGATTGCTATCCGTTGTTTTTGGCCACCTGATAAACCTAGCCCCCGCTCCCCAAGCATCGTATCATAAGCTTCTGGTAGCTCCAATATGAATTCATGTGCATTAGCACGTTTTGCTGCATCAATGATTTCATCCATTGTGGCATCCGGTCGTCCATAAGAAATATTAGCTTTAATGGACGAAGAAAATAGAAATGATTCTTGTAATACAAATCCAATTTTTGAACGTAATGAAGTTAACGAATAGTCATCAACAGGGATACCATCAATCTTGACTGACCCTTCTGTTGGCTCATAAAACCGGGTTAACAATTGCGTTAAGCTTGTTTTTCCTGAACCAGTCGCACCGATTAAGCCGACACGCTTTCCGGCTTCTACAGTCAAATTAATATCCTTTAATGCAACTAGGTCCTCTTCACGATATTGGAGTGAGACATGGTCAAAAGTTACATGACCTTTCATACCTGATCCATCCACTGCATTTTCTTTAGATTGTATTGGTTCTGGTGCTTCTAATACTTCTAATAAACGTTCCCCTGAAGCCTTTGATTGAGAAAATAAATTGACAGTAAAACCTAAGTTCATAATTGGGAAAATAATATAGCCAAGTAAACTATAAAATGCCACAAGTTCTCCGACGGTCAATTGCCCACCCATAACAAGGAATCCTCCATAGCCGAATAAAAAGACAATGCTGATATTTCCGAGAAACTCCATCACAGGAAAATATTTTGCCCAAATTTCAGCTGTGTATAAATAACGACCTTTATAATCACTGTTTGACTCATTAAATTTTCCAATTTGAAATGATTCACGTGAAAGTGACTTTACCGTATGAATGCCACTAATATTTTCTTGGACATTCGTGTTTAGCTTTCCGAATGATTTTCGAATGTCTCGAAATGCAGGATGTACGAGTTTATCAAAACGAAACACCGCAACAATTAATAATGGCATCGCAGCCATGGAGACAAATGTTAATGAGACGGAATAGTAAAACATGACACATAACGACACGGATACAAGAAATATTAAACGAAATAACTCCACGAATCCGAATGATAAGAAGAATCGAAAACCCTCTACGTCTGCAGTTAATCGTGACATTAAGTCACCCGTTTTCGCATTATCATAATACTTGAACGGTAAACGTTGTAATTTTGCATATAACGCATTTCGCAACTCGTAAACTGAGCGTATCCCGAACATATCACCTGTATATTGTCCTATATACGTGGCAATTCCTTTAATAATCATTAGTGCCATAAAAATTCCTGCCAGTGCCCAAGCTAATTCATATTGCTCTCCCTTAATAACACGGTCAATCGTTTGTTGCAAAATGATGGGATACGCAACAGTGATCACCAACGTAATGAGAAGCATGAACAAGGACCAAAAGAATAAATGTTTATTTGGCCAGTAATATTCTTTCAATTTTTTGAAAGTTTCCAAGTTTTTTCCCCCTAATCAAAAGACATAGTATTAAATATATCGGATTCCGAAATAAATGACTACCCCCTTTTGACTGATATTTCTCTTTAATCTAAATTTAAGGGGATTTACTTGGAAAATAGCTATTATTTATTTGGAGTTCACAGGAAAAATTTTAATAAATCAACGGTTTACTTGAATGCAAATTTAGTTCTCTTTTCCTAAGTATATTTTCTATTATATTTCCAACAAAAAATACCACAACTCTAAGAATTGTGGTATTGCAAAACCTTATATATTTTTTAATACTATTATGCGTTGCGCATTTCATCTAGTACACGATTGACACGTTTTTCAAGCATTTTCATACCACTTCCACCTGCTTGGAAGTGACGCAGTTGACCGTCTTTGTCGAACACGTAGTAAGCTGGAACATATTGATTGTCAAAAGCATCTGTTAATTTCATCTCGTTGTCAATGTAGATCGGTTGCGTAATATCATGATGTAACGCGACTTTTTTAATTTCATCTAAATCCATATCTTTTTCTGATCGTGGCATGTGAACAGCAATTACATTTAATTCGTTTTTGTATTGATCGCGAAAGGCATTGACCTCAGGCATTGCTTCTTTACAAAGTCCACAGCTGACAGACCAGAAATGTATGAGAGTCGGTTTACTTCCGATTAATTGGTTTCTTGAAACTTCTCCATTTAACCACGTGGTTGCGCCTGTTAAGTTAGGCATAGGTGAGCGTAATTTCATCTTTCTTCCTCCTTTAAGCTAAAAGTAAAAATCCCCACAGCGTATCGTATGCGTGGGGGAACTTGATGTCTAATTAAAAATAGTATTCACAGTCAATTTTTTGAAATACAAAATTACAGTGTTTTTTGACCAGGGCGCCAGTTTGCTGGACAAAGACCACCAGTTTGAAGGGCTTGTAATACACGTAGAGTTTCATCTACATCACGGCCAATATTGTTATGGAAAACGGTTTGATATTGCATTTCACCTTCAGGATTGACGATGAATAGTCCACGAAGTGCAATTCCTTCTTCTTCAATTAACACACCATATTCACGAGAAATTTGGTGATTTGTATCTGCTGCTAATGGATATTTAAGTTCGCCTAATCCATTATCTTCACGAGCTGTGTTAATCCAAGCTAAGTGTGTGTGAATAGTATCAGTTGAAACCGCAATGATTTCAGTGTCTAAATCTTCGAATTCGTCAAAACGATCTGACATCGCAGTTATTTCAGTTGGACATACAAACGTGAAATCCATTGGATAAAAGAACAATACTGTCCATTTATCTTGTTTCATATTTTCTTCCAAACTTACTTTTCCGAAAGACTTATCTGCTAGCACTGCTTCCATTGTAAAACGGGGTGCTTGTTTACCTACCATACGTTCAGTCATGTGAAAACCTCCAAGATTTTAATTTACCAACGATTTATATTCGTATTAGCACAATTTCTAGAATAACAAAATCTTACCTGCAAATCAATTCAACGGTATTAGACAATACCAGGTATATAGTCTTTTCGTCCAAATCGTGTCTATTAGTTAGTATGGATTGTTTTCAAGAATTATATTCTTAAAAAAAAGACCTAATCGGCCTTATGATAAAGGTCGCTTAGGTCTTAACTCACAATATTCGCAAGTAGGATCTGTACATGCCTCTTCTCTCCAAGCATTGCAAGGCTCACAGTAACAAGCATCGAATTCTTTATGATAAGACAAAGGTTCAAAACAGTCATTACAGTAATCCATGAGTTCGTCAATCGCAATGACACGTTCATCAACTAGTAAAAATGTTCCTTCTATTTGTTTCTTTTTATGTTTTCGTACTTTTGGATCTAAAAATAACATCATCGTTTTACCCAATACCGTCACTCCTTCTAATCTTAATGGTACCATATATATCGGCTAGAAAAATGGAAAAGGCTTTGAAAATGATTCATCTGTCAAAAGCGTGATTACATGTTCTTTCATTTTCTTTCATTTCAATTGATAATATCCATAAAAAATATAATATAATATAATATTCCAAAATTTATAAATAAATCACATTTGCAATAAATTAGATAATATATAAGCAGGTTTAATGAATGGCTTTTCTTTAGTTTTGTGTTAAAATTAGAGACTCGAAACAGTTAGGAATAGAAAGTAGGATGTAAAATGGCGAGTAAGTCTAATCGCTTTGCATTATATGTGTTAATGTTCAACATGTTTATTGCAATGTCAGGAATCGGATTAATAATACCGATTATGCCCGAATACCTTGGAACGTTTGGTGTTGCTGGACAAGCACTTGGATTTTTAATTGCCATGTTTGCTTTTTCTCAATTTCTTTTCTCACCACTTGCTGGTGATTTATCAGATAAATTTGGTCGGAAGAAATTAATTATTATAGGTCTTATTATTTTCGGTTTATCTCAATTAATGTTTGGGGCAGCTACAGAACTTTGGATGTTATTTTTAGCTCGCTTTTTTAGTGGTGTAGGTGCAGCCTTCCTCATTCCTCCAATGATGGCGTTTGTTGCGGATATTACAACTGAGGACGAACGTGGCAAGGGGATGGGATTACTCGGTGCTTCAATGTCTCTCGGGTTTATGATTGGTCCTGCTATAGGTGCTTTACTAGCAGAAGTTAGCATTCATTTTCCTTTTTACTTCGCAACTGGTGCATCTTTAGTTGCAGCAGCAATCTCCATGTTTGTTCTTCCAAACACTAGGCCTGCAGTCGTCAAAACGAGTATGCCAATCAAACGTGAAAATTTGTTAAATCAAATGAAACGATCAACGACAACTCCATACTTTGTCATGTTAATAGTTGTACTAGTTTTCTCCTTTGGTCTCTCAAACTTTCAAGCAACGATTTCATTGTATGTTGATAAAAAATATGGATTTACACCTGGAGAAATTGCTGCCTTGATTACAGTAGGTGGTTTTGCAGGTGTAATAGTCCAAACGTTTGTCATTAATAAATTGTTTAAACGCTTTGGCGAAATGAAAGTTATTTTAGTGAATTTACTTGTTTCTGCTCTTGCAATGATTTCTGTTCTTTTTGTGGATGGTTTCTGGCCAATTTTAATCGTATCAAGCATTTTCTTTACAGCCGCTTCATTACTAAGACCCGCAGTGAATACGCTGATTTCAAAACAAGCTGGCAATGAACAAGGGTTTGCAGCAGGTATGAACAATGCATATATGAGTTTGGGTAATATGGTGGGACCCGCACTTGCCGGAATCCTATTTGACATCAATATGAGTTTCCCTTATATAGCAGGTACCTTGATCTTAGTCATTTGTTTCTTTATTGCCACGTTATCTTATAGAAAATCAACAATTCCAATTCCATTATAAAAAGGTTGTTCCTAGAAGTGTAAACTTCTGGAACAACCTTTTTAGCGTTTCTTCTTCCTTTTTAAAAGCTGAGCTACATTCGTTTCACTGGTAGTTGAAAGTTGCTCAGGTCTATCTCGTTTCCATTTACGTGAGAGCATTCGCCAACCAAATCGGCTTAGCGTAATATCAACAAAAAACAGGAGCATGGCAATTAGAATTAGCCATTTTTGTACGCTCTTACTCTCTGAGCTTTTATAATCTATATCACGCATGGCTTGCTCAGGAGTTGATATAACTTGACCGCCTGTCCGACTGGCGATATTTTGCAACAGCGCTTTATTTGGTGGCTGAATTTTATACTCTGCACTATATGGGATCGAGATACCGGCTTGATACATACTGTTTTGTTCATTTGAAATTCTTAGGAAAATCAGTCCTGGATCTGCATCAAATGAAACTCGGCTTTTACCAGGAGTAACAGGCTCAGAATCGAGTAGGAGGGAGTGATTA
>NZ_AMGD01000013.1:0-10446 GCF_000297555.1 Paenisporosarcina sp. TG-14 | reverse complement strand
AATCTGCTGCATCATAACCTAGGGAATAAATAGAAATGCGATGTGACGTTGTCACATCGCATTTCTTCTATCTTTATGGCAATCTTGCGGCGGGTGTGCGTCCGTAAATCGCCTTCAACCTTCTCGTGCATAGGTTTTTGGATTTGGATTACTAGGAAATAGGCACTTACTTTATGGAAATGGGCAGCCGAAGATGAAATTCCGACTACTATTTGCTTGTTATCAAGGATTGTACATTCAAATAGAGATGGTTCTAGTGGTGAACGATGACTCAGTTGTAATTATGGGCTGTCACGTTGTAATTTTCGACGGTGACGTTGTAAAAATTGAACCCCACGTTGTAAAAATCGCGGTTCACGTTGTAATAGTTAAATTATAGAAGTTTGTATATCGTTATCCCCCCCAAATAAGCTAGCGGAGGCATCCGACAGTACAAATCAAGTTTTTGAATAATGGAATGCTACAGAATTACAAGGTTTTACACGCTGTTTCCGGGTGGACTTGAATGGTTTTGTTTACGCTACGCTACTGTTTGAAAGAAGAAATCGAAAAGGACTGGTTCATTAGCTAGTCAACTTGGTTCATGAGGCGAATTTTGACAGCCTCTTTCAATAGTGACACAACACGTAATAAATGGAACAAACGTCTTTTAACTCTAGAGGTTATGGTGCAGCAGCTTTGCCATTTAAAGCGAACCTGAAACCATAGTGAATGCAATAGCAATCGAGTTGACACTGTCGAGGCAACTCGCAAAAGAAGTGAGATATCAATCATTTGGGACAAACCACGAAAAAGCGATCCGACAAAGTCGGATCGCTTAAGCTGCAAGCTATTACATATTACGACGATATTGTCCGCCGACAGAATATAGAGCGTTGGTGATTTGACCAAGTGATGCCACTTTTACTGTGTCCATCAGTTGTTCAAAGATGTTGCCTCCAGATACTGCTACTTCTTTCAAACGATCTAAAGCTGCTTGTGAATCTGCAGAATGGCGTTCTTGGAATGCCAGTAAATTACGAATTTGCGTTTCTTTTTCTTCACTTGTTGCACGTGCAATTTCCATGTTATCAATATCATCTGAAGATGGTGGATTTGGATTCAAATACGTGTTTACACCAATAATCGGTAATTCACCCGTATGTTTCAACATCTCATAATGCATAGATTCTTCTTGGATTTTACCACGTTGATACTGAGTTTCCATAGCGCCAAGTACTCCACCACGGTCGTCAATACGATCGAATTCTGAAAGTACCGCTTCTTCAACTAAGTCCGTCATTTCTTCAATAATGAACGCACCTTGAAGTGGGTTTTCATTTTTAGTTAAGCCATGTTCTTTTGTAATAATCATTTGAATGGCCATTGCACGACGAACAGATTCTTCGGTCGGAGTTGTAATGGCTTCATCGTATGCATTTGTGTGAAGCGAGTTACAGTTATCTTGTAGCGCCATCAATGCTTGTAGTGTTGTGCGAATATCGTTAAAATCGATTTCTTGCGCATGCAAGCTTCGACCTGACGTTTGAACGTGATACTTAAGCTTTTGACTGCGATCATTTGCACCGTATTTGTCACGCATGACAACTGCCCAAATACGACGTGCTACACGACCGATTACTGTGTACTCTGGATCTAAACCATTCGAGAAGAAGAATGATAGATTTGGTGCAAAATCATCAATGTTCATTCCACGGCTTAAATAGTACTCAACGTATGTGAAACCATTTGATAAAGTGAAGGCTAATTGCGAGATTGGATTCGCACCCGCTTCAGCAATATGGTAGCCGGAAATCGAAACTGAATAATAGTTACGCACTTTAGAATCGATAAAGTATTGTTGAATATCACCCATCATGCGAAGTGCGAATTCCGTAGAGAAAATACATGTATTTTGTCCTTGGTCTTCTTTTAAAATATCCGCTTGAACAGTTCCACGTACAACTTGAAGTGTGTTTACGCGTACTTCTGTGAATTCTTCAACTGTCAATGTTCGACCTAATTTTTCTTCGTTTTGTTTAACTTGTTGATCAATTGCTGTGTTCATAAACATCGCCAAAATGATTGGCGCTGGACCATTAATTGTCATGGATACTGATGTAGCAGCAGCACATAAATCAAAGCCGTTATACAATTTCTTCATGTCATCAAGTGTACAAATACTAACGCCTGATTCTCCAACTTTCCCGAAAATATCTGGACGAGTATGTGGATCTTCGCCATATAAAGTTACAGAGTCGAATGCTGTTGATAAACGTTTTGCATCGTCATCTTTCGATAAATAATGGAAACGTCGATTTGTGCGCTCAGGTGTTCCTTCTCCTGCGAATTGACGTTTTGGATCTTCCCCTTCACGCTTGAATGGGAATACGCCTGCTGTGTATGGGAATGAACCTGGCACGTTTTCTTTATACACCCAGCGAAGGATTTCACCAAAATCGACAAATTTAGGCAATACCACTCGTGGAATTTTCAGGCCACTTAAACTTTCCGTACGTAAAATCGTGCGGATTTCTTTATCGCGTGCTTTAGTGACAAATTCATCACCTGCATACGCTTCTTTTAACTCTTTCCAATTGTCTAAAATGCGTTTTGATTCCGCAGTTAATTCGTCACGCACGCCTTGTGCTAGGGAAGTTAACGATTCAACTAATGCATCATTTGGTGCTTTTTCGTTGACCATTTCAATGGCACCTTGAAGTTGGAACAAACGGCGAGCGAAGTCTACTTGTTGATCAGACTTTTTATGGTAACCACGAACGGCATCTGTAATTTCACGCAAGTAGTAGCGGCGATCATTTGGAATGATCACGTTTTGTTTTTGTGTTTTTATAAATTGCTCATACGATGTTTCCCAGTCTGTTTTGCAAATCTCATTTACACGTGAAACTAATGCTGCGAATAAAGAGTTTGTCCCTATATCGTTAAACTGGCTTGCAATCGTTCCATAAACAGGCATAGTATCTATGCTCTCATTCCATAATCCGCGGCTGCGTTGGAATTGTTTTTGTACTTGACGAAGTGCATCTTCAGAACCTTTGCGTTCGTATTTATTAATGACAATTAAGTCAGCATAATCAATCATGTCAATTTTTTCTAACTGTGAAGGCGCTCCGAATTCACTTGTCATAACATACATTGAAACGTCTGCTACGTTCGCGATTTCTGCATCTCCTTGACCGATCCCGCTCGTTTCCACGATGATTAAGTCGAATCCAGCTACTCTCACTACGTCTAGCACGTCGCTAAGTGCACCTGATAATTCAGTACGAGAGCCACGTGTTGCTAGGCTGCGCATAAAGACACGTTTATTGAAAATTGCATTCATACGAATACGGTCTCCAAGTAATGCTCCACCTGTTTTTTGCTTCGTAGGGTCAATCGATATAACGGCTACTTTTTTATCTCCTAATTCCGATAAGAAGCGACGAATTAATTCATCAGTTAAAGAAGATTTCCCAGCTCCACCTGTACCAGTGATTCCAAGTACGGGTGTTCCTTTTGAAAGTTCACGTGCTTTTTCAACTAACTTTTTCGCATCTGCATTTTCGTTGTTGACCCCATCTTCAGCGACCGTAATTAGGTGCGCTAACACTTCAGGATGGTCGGTATCCGCGTGAGTCAATTGATCAACTGCATTTTTTGTATTAATTGCGATATCACAGTCTTCAACCATGCGATTAATCATGCCTTGAAGGCCAAAAGTACGACCGTCATCTGGTGAAAAAATCCATGCAATTCCGTAGTCATGTAGATCTTTAATTTCTTTTGGAATGATTACACCACCACCACCACCGTAAATACGGATGTGTGGAGCTCCACGTTCAGCTAATAAATCATACATGTATTTAAAGTATTCAACGTGACCACCTTGATAAGAAGAAATAGCAATGCCGTGTGCATCTTCTTGAATTGCCGCATTCACGACTTCTTCTACTGACCGGTTATGGCCTAAATGTATAACCTCTGCACCCGTTGATTGTAAAATGCGACGCATAATGTTTATAGACGCATCATGCCCATCAAAAAGGCTTGAAGCCGTAACAAAACGTACGTGATTAGTTGGACGATAAATTTCTACTGTAGTTGTCATGCTTTCCCTCCATTTCCTTGTATCCCTTGTAAGAAAAATGTTGTTTGCACTTTGATAAATTCTTCAATTTTTATATCATGATGAAGTCCCCAACGTCTAAACGCCCACATCTGGCCTTGTACGACTAAATGGTGTGCCGCTAGTTTTACGGCATCTTCAGACAATTTACATTCACCTGATTTTCGACAAGCATGAAGAATATTTTCAAAGATAGCCACCATTTCTAGCTCTTTATTTAATACATAATTAAGTTCATCTTTAGATAAGGATTTTGACTCTTGATACATAACGATGAACTCATCTTGCATTTCATCAACGAGCAAGTAATAGTGTCGAATGGCTATCTTCAGTCCTTCTAGCGTGCCAGCTTGTGTCGGAAGTGCTGATAAACGTTCCAACACCTCTTCATAAATGCTGTCACATACTAAGTACAGGACGTCTTCTTTCGTGCGAATATATTCATATAGTGTACCTATGCTAAAGCCCGCTTCTTTTGCTATTTCTCGTGTTGTAGTTCGATGAAAGCCTTTTTCTTTAAAGAGCGCGACAGCCCCACGGATCATTTGATTCCGACGTTTAGATATAAGGCTTTCATCTTTTACGGACGACTCAACTTCGCGTTTGACTTTCACCACGTTCTTCTTCATTTACTTCGTAATCATTCGAGAGATTACAAGGCGTTGAATCTCTTGTGTACCCTCGTAAATTTGTGTAATTTTTGCGTCGCGCATGTAACGTTCTACTGGGTAGTCTTTTGTATAACCATAGCCACCGAATACTTGAACAGCGTCCACTGTTACTTTCATCGCTGTATCTCCAGCCATTAATTTTGCCATTGCTGATTCTTTACCGTAAGAAAGTCCGTTTGATTCTAACCAAGCTGCTTGGTAAGTCAGTAAGCGCGATGCTTCGATTGACGTTGCCATATCAGCTAATTTAAATGAAATTCCTTGGTTAGCGACGATTGGTTTACCAAATTGAACGCGTTCTTTCGCGTACTCAACTGATGCGTCAAGTGCCCCTTGAGCAATCCCGACAGCTTGTGCTGCGATGCCGTTACGACCGCCATCTAGCGTTTTCATTGCGATAAGGAATCCTTCGCCTTCTTCGCCAAGTAAGTTTTCTTTTGGAATGCGACAGTTATCAAATATGATTTCAGTTGTTGGTGAAGAACGAATACCGAGTTTTCTTTCTTTCTTACCAACTGAGAAGCCTTCGAAGTCAGCTTCCACGATGAATGCGCTTGTCCCTTTATGTTTTGAAGTTGGATCAGTTACAGCAAATACCACATAAATGTCGGCAATACCGCCGTTTGTAATAAAGATCTTAGAACCGTTTACTATATAGTGGTCACCATCAAGTTTTGCAGTTGTTTTCATGCCACCTGCGTCAGAACCTGAACTTGCTTCTGTTAAGCCGTATCCACCAATTTTTTTACCTTCTGCCATTGGACGAAGATATTTTTGTTTTTGTTCTTCATTGCCGTATTTGAAGATCGGCCATCCAGCTAAAGATGTGTGAGCTGAAAGAGTTACACCTGTTGATGCACAAACACGTGATAATTCTTCAACTGCGATACAGTAAGCCAAGTAATCTGAACCAATTCCACCGTATTCTTCAGGCCAAGGAATTCCTGTTAATCCTAGTTCCGCCATTTTATCGAAAATGTCACGGTCAAAGCGCTCTTCTTCGTCACGTTCTGCAGCTGTTGGAGCTACTTCTTTTGTCGCGAAATCGCGAACCATTTTGCGAATCATTTCATGTTCTTCTGATAGTTTAAAGTTCATTTTTTATTCCACCCTTTTTAGTTTTTGGCTCTGTTAAATAATAGTGTTAATATTCCGCAAAACAGCTGCGCTTTCCGCGGGCGAGCGCCGAGCCAAGGTCTCGGCTGTCTCGCTTTCCCACAGGAGTCTCCGCTGTTTTGCTCCATATCTATAAATTAAAAATCTACAATGAACGATGACATATACAATTTAATTAGACTCTTATTAAATTGTTGATCTTAACTCATTTAATTGATTGTAGTGAAAGGCGGCTGAAATCAACACATTATTTTAACTGAGCTATTTAAGTAAGTGTTAGCCGATTACTATACGTTGAATTTCAGATGTACCTTCATAAATTTCCGTTAATAAAACACTATATTACAATGCGAAATTTCACCGCAATAATTATCAGTTTAAGCTCGCGGAAGGTGGCGACTCCTAGGGGATTAGCAAGCTAATCAAGACCCTGGACTAAGCGGAGCGAAGGAAGCGGCTTGATGCTTGCCCCCTGGAAAGCGTCCACCTGGAGCGACGCTAATCTATATAAGACTCTTATTTCAGCACTTGCTGGCCAATACCAATACGTTGAATCTCATTGTACTAGTTAGTTACTTACCATTATTTATATAAGCTAGCGGAAGGTGGCGACTCCTAGGGGATTAGCAAGCTAATCAAGACCCTGGACTGAGTGTCACGAAGGAAGCGGCTTGATGCTTGCCCCCTGGAAAGCGTCCACCTGGAGCGACTCTAGTCTATAATCGACTCCTATTTAAGTAAATGTTTGCTAATGACTATACGTTGAATTTCAGATGTACCTTCATAAATTTCCATTACTTTTGCGTCACGGAAATAACGTTCTACTGGATAATCTTCAGTGTAACCGTACCCACCGAATACTTGAACCGCTTCGATTGACGTTTCTACTGCTGTTTTTGAAGCAAATAGTTTTGCCATTGATGCTTCTTTTCCACAAGCTAGACCACGCGTACGTAAATCTGCTGCTTGATATACTAATAACCGTGATGCTTCAACAGCTGTAGCCATGTCTGCTAATTTAAATCCAATGCCTTGTTGCACTGATATTGGTTTGCCGAATTGTACTCGTTCTTTTGCGTAGGCTACCGCTGCTTCATAAGCCGCTTCAGCAATTCCTAAAGATTGTGCAGCAATACCAATTCGTCCAACATCTAAGTTGGCTAATGCAATTTTGAATCCTTCGCCTTCTTCACCTAATAAATTTTCAGCAGGCACCATCATATCTTCGAACGTTAACTGAACAGTACGTGACCCATGTAAGCCCATTTTGCGTTCATCTTTACCAATAATGAAGCCAGGAGTATCTTTATCTACGATGAAAGCTGATACACCTCTTGAGCCTTTTGAAGGGTCTGTCGTAGCAAAAACAATATAGACTTGTGCTTCTCCACCATTAGTGATAAAAACTTTCGAACCGTTTATTTTATAGTGGTCCCCGTCTTTAACTGCTTTTGACTTCATAGATCCTGCATCTGAACCAGCAGATGGTTCAGTTAGACAGAATGCACCTAAATATTCTCCAGAAGCTAATTTTGTAACATATTTTTGTTTTTGTTGTTCATTACCGAAGTACAAAATAGGATTTGTTCCAACAGATGTATGAACTGACAAAATGACCCCCACGACAGCGCTCACTTTTGATAATTCGTGAATTGCGATGACGTAGCTCATATAGTCCATTTCAGATCCGCCGTACTTTTCAGGAATCGTGATGCCCATTAAGCCAAGCTCACCCATTTTTTTTACTATTTCACGTGGAAATTCGCCTTTTTCCATTTTTTCAATGTTTGGCTCGATTTCCGTTTTTGCAAAGTCTCGTACCATCGTGCGCATCATTAATTGTTCTTCAGTAAATTTCAGTTCCATTTTTCATTCTCCTATTCGTACATATAAAAGCCGCGTCCTGTTTTCTTACCTAACCAGCCAGCTTTTACATATTTACGTAGTAACGGACATGGGCGATACTTACTGTCGCCAAAGCCTTCATGCAAGATTTCCATAATATATAAACAAGTATCAAGACCGATAAAGTCAGCTAATTGTAGAGGTCCCATTGGATGATTCATCCCAAGTTTCATGACATCATCGATTGCTTCTTTTGTCGCTACACCTTCGTACAATGTGTAAATTGCTTCGTTAATCATCGGCATTAGGATACGGTTTGAAACGAATCCTGGAAAGTCATTAACTTCTACCGGGACTTTACCTACTTTTTTGGTCATGTCTTCAATCGATTTGTACACTTCATCAGTAGTTGCTAGCCCGCGAATGATTTCAACCAGTTTCATTACTGGTACCGGATTCATAAAGTGCATGCCGATAACTTGTTCTGGACGCTTAGTTGAAGCGGCAATTTCAGTAATTGGTAATGAAGATGTGTTTGAAGCTAAAATCGCATGTTTTGGCGTTATTTCATCAAGTTGTTTGAAAATCTTCTGTTTAATTTCCATGTTCTCAACTGCTGCTTCAATAACTAAATCAACATCAGATGCGTCATTTAGATCAAGTGATTTTGTAATACGTGATAATACTTGAGTTTTTTCATCTTCCGTCATACGTCCTTTTTCTACGTTACGAGATAAATTTTTCGTGATATTTGCCAAACCACGTTGGAAAAACTCTTCTTTCATGTCATTTAATTTCACATCAAATCCAGCTTGTGCACATACTTGTGCAATACCTGAACCCATTTGACCTGCTCCAATTACGAGTACTTTTTGAATATCCAACTATAATGTCCCCCTCTAATTTACGCTTTCTAATCTATCTAGCTTTTCTGTTTAAGCTTTAGGAACTTCGATCATAACTGCATCGCCTTGTCCGCCACCAGAACAAATAGCTGCAATTCCAATTCCGCCACCTCGACGTTTTAATTCATAAGCTAATGTTAAGATTACGCGCGCTCCACTTGCCCCAATTGGGTGACCAAGTGCAACAGCTCCACCGTTTACATTTACTTTTTCTTTATCTAAGTTGGCAATTTGTGCAGATGCTAAAGCAACAGCAGCAAACGCTTCGTTGATTTCAAATAAATCGATTTCTTCTAATGATTTGCCTGTTTTTTCTAAAATCGAATTAATAACAAGGCCAGGTGTTTGTGGGAAGTTTTCTGGTTCAATAGCTACTTCCGCGTGTCCAATAATATAAGCTAGAGGCGTTTTACCTTCCGCATTGGCTTTTTCTTCACTCATTAACACTAGTGCTGCAGCTCCATCATTAACACCAGGTGCGTTACCCGCTGTAATTGTACCTTCTTTACCAAATGCTGGTTTTAATTTTGAAAGTGACTCTAAAGACGACCCACGACGTGGACCTTCATCTTGGTCAAATATGATTGCTTCACCTTTACGTTGAGGAATTTCGACTGGTGTAATTTCTTCAGCAAACGTCCCGTTGTCAATTGCTTTTAACGCTAAGTCATGGCTACGTAATGACCATGCATCTTGTGCTTCTCGTGACAACTCGAATTTCTCAGCTGTTAAGTTACCATATGTGCCCATGTGTACATGCTTTGGATCGAATGAACAAGATAGACCATCATAAATCATGCCATCAATCATTTGTGCATCGCCCATGCGTAAACCGAATCGACCTTTAGGTAAGTAATACGGTGCATTTGACATGGACTCCATGCCACCCGCAACGATTGTTTGTTCTTCACCTAATCGAATGAGTTGATCACCTAACGTAACTGCGCGCATTCCAGATGCACATACTTTGTTAATCGTTTCTGTTTTGACACCCCAAGGAATTCCTGCTTTTGTAGCAGCTTGACGAGATGGAATTTGTCCTTGTCCTGCTTGAAGAACTGATCCCATAATGACTTCATCTACTGAATCTGGTGCAACGCCTGCGCGGTGTAACGCTTCTTTAATGGCAACGCCACCTAAATCGCTCGCTGTAAGTGAAGCCATTGCTCCTCCCATTTTCCCAAATGCTGTACGTGCTCCATCTAAAATAACTGTTCTTGTCATAATTATTTCCCCCTTGTTTTTGTATACGCTTTCAGTTTTCTGTTATCAAGAATTAAACCAAATGAGTGTGTTCGATATAAGTTGTGTTGATAGAATGATTGTTATGCTCTAGTTGTAATTTTAAGCTGTTTAGTTGTATTTATCTATGCTCTAGTTGTAAATATTCGAGTTGACGTTGTAATTTGACAATTCTAGCTACGAATCGACATTGACTGAACGCTCGCTCGACAAAACATTAAATAAAAAGGGAGCACAACGACTCCCTTTTCTATTTAATCTTATTATACTTAGAATTCACAAATTTATCAAATTAATTATGCGCTAGCTCCGAAGCCCAGCTCACACCTAAGCTTGGGCCACACGACGTTGGTCATGACGGCGTTCCGACACGATGTCGGGCATTTAGCCTTCCTTCCGTTATCGAAGAAAACGAGTTTTCGATTCGTTTGCTCCTGCGGTTACTCGTCGCAAAGGAAACCTGCTCCTGCGGTTACTCGTCGCAAAGGAAACCTTGCTTCCAGCGCCGGTGATGAGCTTGAGTGGGCTTCTATGCTTTTCAGTGTTGTCTAGCTCC
>NZ_AMGD01000012.1:0-29485 GCF_000297555.1 Paenisporosarcina sp. TG-14 | reverse complement strand
AAAACATTTACTTGATTGAAGCGAAAGGCGGCGGAAAAAGCATGTGCTCCTGCGGTTACTCGTCGCAAAGATATTGGACGAATGACAGTTCGTCCAATATCTTTCCTACGGGATTAGCGGGACAGGTGAGACCCCGCAGTGGAGCGCTAGCGACCGAGGAGGCTCTCCGCCCGCCCCGTGGAAAGCGTCCGCCTGGAGCGCAAATCAGCGGTATCATACTAGAACCTACTCCTTAAAATACCCGGAATACTGGATTCATGGCTCACTAAATTTATATACTTTCTATTTCATGAAAAAGACATCATCTAGTAATTATTTAAATTACTAGTGATGTCTTTTTTTGTATGCAATGATAAAGATGTTTACTAATTTATTACACTATATCTACATGGAGCGAGTTAGAATATCTCTGACATTGTCACGGTCTAATTGTTTATACGTACCAACACCTGATTTGATAAATGTTTTATCGATAATCAAATCGATATCATGGTCGTCTATGTCATAGTCGCTTAAACGATTTGGAGCATCAAGAGAATTCCAGAATGAACGCAGAGCTTTGGCTCCTTCTCTTGCAACTTCCAAGTCACTTTTTCCTTCATCTGAAATTCCAAAGACGTTCATGGCTAACATTTTCACGCGTGAAGGATCTTCTTCAAGTACATGCTCTAACCAGTTTGGAAACAAAATGGCCAAGCCTCCACCGTGTGGAATGTCATAAACTGCGGAGATAGCGTGCTCAATTCCATGAGTTGCCCAGTCACCACCATCTGTTCCATTCGATAGGGTTTGATTAAAGGCAGTTGTACTAATGTACATCATCGTTTCACGATGGTCGTAAGATGTTAAATCTTCAAGTAATTTCGGACCTGTTTCGATTGCTGTTCGGAGTAATGATTCAATGAAACCATCAATCATAGGTGTATTTTTTGTTCGATGGAAATAGTGTTCAAGTGCATGAGACATACTATCGACAATTGCATAAGTTGTTTGTTTACGGGACACCGAATACGTATAAGTTGGGTCTAAAATTGAAAATATTGGAAATACATGTGAGGATCCCCAACCAATTTTTTCCTTTGTTTCCCAGTTTGAAATAACCGATATGGGGTTCATTTCAGAGCCAGTTGCCCCTAAAGTAAGAACGGTTCCAATTGGAAGAGCTGATTCTATAGGAGTTTTTTGAGTTATTAAATCCCAAACGTCTCCGTCATATTTTGCCCCAACAGCAATTGCTTTCGTACAATCAATCACACTTCCTCCACCAACGGCTAAAAGAATGTCAATTGCTTCTAATTTGCAAATTTCAACACCTTTATGCACTGTTGTTAGACGTGGGTTTTGTTCGACACCAGGTAATTCATATATAGTGGCTCCTGCTTTTTCCAGTTCTTTCATTACGTCTTCATAAACACCATTTTGCTTAATACTTCCTCCGCCATAAACAACAAGGACTTTCTTCTGACCGATTTCTCCTGATAACTGACTAATTTGTCCTTTACCAAAATACAATTTCGTCGGGTTGTGTTGTAAGAATATATTCATCTGTGCACCTCATTCTATTAATATCTTTTAATTCTTTAGGTACCCACCTCAAGAATTAATTGGAACAGAGAATTCTAGGTCAGGATAAACTACCTAGAAAAGTCCAGTCCATTGAGTTCAACTAAACATTCGTTTGAATGATTAGCCAAGTTCACAGGTATACCTTATCATGATTTCCTTTTAATCTCTCAGATTCGCTCTTTTTAAATGAAAGAAGCTAATACTGCTGTAGTATACTATTGAAAATTATTAAACATATGATTATTGAAATGATAAAATTTATGTAGCTAACTGTTTTTTTACGAGGTCTTTTAATTGGTATATACTATTGAAATAGCAAGATAAATTTAATGTATCTCAAACTTCCTTCTATATAATATACAATCAAGTATTAGGGGACTATTTTGAAATAATTGATTTAAGTTAAGTATAGGAGTGATTCAATGGAAGAATTAATAATTATTATTAAATACGCTTTTTTAGGTGCGTTACAAGGATTTACTGAACCAATTCCTATTTCATCCAGTGGTCATTTAATTCTTGCGCAAGAATTTTTTGGCATAAGTGTAGCTGAAAGTGATCTTAGCTTTGAGATTTTAATGAACTTTGCATCACTAATTGCCGTCGTATTAATATATAGAGCTGATTTAATTAGATTAGTAGAAAATGGTCTAAAATATATAGTGAAGCGTGATGAAGTCCATAAAAATGATTTTATGTTTATAGTTTATTTAATAATAGGAACAATTCCAGCAGGCATTATTGGCATACTGTTTGGAGATATGATCTCAGAAAATTTAAAAGGGATTACTACAATTGCGGTAGCATTGTTAGTAACCGGGGTCGCCCTTTGGTTAATAAGAAACTTGAAAGGAAGAAAAAGCGATAAAAACTTAAATGTTCGAGATGCCATAATTGTTGGATTTGCACAAGCGATTGCTTTAATTCCGGGAATAAGCAGATCAGGAGCAACTATTGTCGCAGCTATGGGTTTAGGAATGAAACAGGAGACAGCATTACGTTATTCATTCTTACTTTATATTCCTGTAAGTCTGGGGACTATTATCCTAAAAATATCTGATATGAATTTTGGTGAATTATTAATTCCCTATTCAGTTGCATTTATTTTGTCTCTCATATTTTCATATTTTTCTCTTAAATGGTTCATGGGAATTATGGAGCGTGGAAATTTAAAATACTTTGCATATTATTGTTTCGCTGTGGGATTATTTATATTATTTATAACTTGATAATGGTAAGCATTTTAAATATCTATGCCTATGACAGTCCTAAAAATTAGGGCTGTCATTATTTTTGTGAAATCACCAATTTTGGTACTTGAAAACCTTGAGTTATCTGTCTATTTAGATAAAGAAGGATTATAATAGAAGTAAAGATAAGGAGGTGTCAACATGGAAATAAATCGTAAATTAGAGCGTTGGCAAAACGAAGGTTTTATCAACCAAACGACAGTCGACCAGATTCTTGCTTTTGAGCATTTACAGCCTAAGCCAAAGAAACTCCCTCTCCTCTTAATCATTGGACTTATTTTCTTTTCACTGGCCGTTTTCAGTTTCATCGCAGCAAATTGGCAAGTCATGCCTGATATGCTAAGGATTACGCTAGTTTTACTATTAATGTGGATGTTTTACGGTATTGGCTATTTATCTGAACAGAAAAAATTTGGGCAACCGATTATTTTCCGACTAATTGGGCTTGGTATGTTTGCCGCTAGTATTATCATCACAATCCAAACTTTTCATCTTTCCATTTCTAATTCAATTTTACCTTGGGCCATTTTTATTGCTGCACTTGCACATTATTTTTACTGGCGCCATCAATCCTATGCTATTATTGGGTTTATTTTTGGGGCACAAGTGTTAATTACATCTGCTCCCACAATAGGTTGGTTAGAATGGGGCAGTTTCATCATCGTTTCACTAGGATGGTTTTATTTTAGCCGTAATCCCCTACCAATGGTGTTTAGCTGGCTTTTGTTGTTTGGTTCAGGTCTTATGCTCTGGAGTCTCGTTGACTACAAGAGCGTTCTCTGGCCAGTTTGGACGCTGTTTGCATTAGTAGTGTTACTTCTTCTCGTACCTGAAAAAGAACGGATTCTTCGTCCACTCTATCTTATCATCGGTGGGATTCAGTTGGTCGTTTACTTGGCCGTTCGAGGTGAAACACCGCTGTCCCTCGTTGAACTAAACTTAACCGAATCGATTTCACTTGTAATTGTAGCCACAGGTATTCTCGTACTGTGCTATATACGTTTCCGAGCAATTACTTGGATTTCTGTACTGGGTCTTGTTGGCGTCCTGCTCTTTGACGATTCTGCAATTGGCCTTGCTATATTAGCGGAAGTAGTTGCACTTGCCTACTTAATCATTTCACATCGACAAGAAAAGCCACTTGCACTTGGCTTTGTATATTTCATTGCTGTACAGTTTGTTCTGTATTTCATCTATGCGTGGGAACGACTTGATATGTCTCTCTTCTTCCTTATTGGAGCGCTTTTACTTTTCGCATTGTCTGGCATTGCCTGGAGAATGAATCGTAAGAAAGTAGGTGTCTCATCTTGAAATCAATATTATTTCCCTTCCTGCAGACAGTCTTTGTACTTGTTATTGCTACGAGTTTTTATGCCATATCTTGGTTTGGTGAAGAATTCATTTTACGCGCGGAGCCGTTCGATCCGTTTGACCCATTTTATGGTGAATACGTACGCTTGCAATACCCTGATTTGAAACCGTCGTCTTCCTTACAGCAAGGTGATGTATATTTCACTTTAAAAGAAGGCGATGATGGCTATGCTGTTATAGATCGTATCGAAAATCAAACCTTCCCTGGTGCAATACAAGGGACATATTATGATAATCGAATTACAACAAAGCAACTCGAGCAATATTATGTTGAACAAGGAACGGGTCCAGATCTTGAAGAGGCTCGTGAACTTGCGATTACCCTTGACGTTGCTCCATGGGGCACCATCCGACCTACTTATTTAGAAAAAAGACAAGATTGAAAGTTAAGAACCGGTAGAAGCTTAATCGCTTCTACCGGTTCTTCTTTACTTTATTTCCGTTTTTTAATACCAATCTAATATTTATTTTAAAGGATAAGGTCATTTTGTTGCTAATATTTACAAGTAGATTATGATAAAGATAATTAACAACAAATTAGGGGGAATATATAATGGAAAAACAATCACTTCAAAAGTATCAAGAGTTTAGCGAAGATAGATTTACAAAGCGAATTATTTTCAAAAAGTCTAGTAGTACTGCCTTCGTATTAAATTTCTTGCCTGGTCAACAACTGCCTTCCCATACTCATCCGGGTAGTGACTTATTTATCATGACAGTTGAAGGAACAGGGGTATTTACCATTGATGGTAAAGAAGTAAACGTTATGAAAAATGACCTTGTACATTGTAGTGATCAAGAGCAGCTTTCATTTAACAATAATGGTACAGAACGCGTCAGTCTTTATGTTATTTTGAACAAGATTCCGAATGATAAATTCGTAGAAAATATTTAAAGTAATCATTATTAAAAGTAAAAGCCAGCCGAATTTGGCTGGCTTTTATTTTTTACATCACTTAAAAAACTATCTTTTATTTAACAAGTAAAACATTTTGCTTTACAAGTTGTTCTAATTCAGCAAAATCACGAATTTCATAAGTAGGATTAATAGCTGTTACATTTTCTGTTTGACGCGGATTGAACCAACAAGTATCGATTCCGAAATTATTACCACCTTGAATATCTGATGTTAAAGAGTCCCCTATCATTAATACATTTTTCTTCGAAGAAATATGCAGTTTATTAAAGACGTATTCGAAGATTTCTGCTTGCGGCTTTTGATAACCTGACTCCTCCGAAGTAATAATAGCTTCAAATGTTTGTTTTAGGGGTGAAAGAGCAATTCTTGCATGTTGAACCTTTTGGAAACCATTCGTCAAAATAACAAGTCTGCAACTAGAAAGGTTTTTCAACATGTCCTCTACTCCATCAATCACATGTACTTCTTTACCTAAATTCTCTATATATGTTTGACCAAAATCTTCAGGATTCACTGTCAGTTGATGTTGGAGGAATAGACGCTTAAATCGCTCCACTTTTAGTTCTGAAAGCGTCACAAGTCCATTTTCCAAATCATTCCACAGGCCCTTACTTATGCCCTTATAGCTTGCTCTGTAGTCCACTAATCCATTAGGTAAACCAAATGCATGAAATGAATTATCGAGGGCATGCTTCTCCGTCTCACTAAAATCAAACAACGTGTCATCTAAATCAAATAATAATACATCATATTTCACAAGCTTCTCATCCTTTTTAAATTCGAATATCTATATTATAATTATACAAGAAAATGTGTACACTTGAAAATCCAATGCTCAACAAATTCCACTATATAATATTCTACTTGTATAGACAAAGTAAAAGAATAAAGAACAATTCCCTCTTCGTAAGCAAAGAGAGAATTGTTCTTAACGAAACCTTCATAAATATTTAGTTAGGAATTCGTTTAGCCAAATGACCTCGGATAATCGGTCCCCATTTTTCATATTCCACCAAGAACCCATCATGACCAAATGCTGTTTCAATTTTATGGAAATACCCTCGAGAAGTTAAGTCAACAAATGATTTAATATCCTTTGGAGGATACAATAGATCTCCTGTAAAGCCTAGACCAATTACTTCTGCTTCAATAATATTTGCTGCTTTTTCAATTCCACCTCGTCCACGACCGAGATCATGACCATTCATCGCATAAAGCAAATACAAGTAACTATTAGGATCAAAGCGTTTCGTAATTTTTTCACCTTGATAGCGCAAGTAAGATTCCACTTGATAATAGGGAAACTCTTCTGCCTCTATCTCCTTCTCTTCTCTCGAAAAACGTTTTGTAAAGAGCGATGGACTACGATACGACACGAGTCCTACCATTCTTGCTACTTCAAATCCTTTTACATCACTCGACTTAACGTAATTCCCCTCATCCCAACGAGGGTCTTGTTCAATTGCATGAATTCCTATGCGATTAAACGCAATACCATAATCACTTAGTGATGGAGTAGCAGCCAACACAAATAGTTGATCCATGAAGTTGGGAAATAACACACCCCACTCTAGTACTTGCATTCCACCTAACGACCCACCAATAACTGCTCTAACTTTATTGATTCCGAGCTTTTTAAGTGCTTGATGCTGAGCTGTCACCATATCTCGGACGGATACGAAAGGAAAGGTTAAACGATAGTTTAATTCCTCATTTAGGGGTGAAGCAGGGCCAGTAGAACCACCACATCCACCTAATATATTAAACGTAATCACTTGATAATGATTAAGATCTACAGGTGCATCATATCCAATAAATCCATTCCACCACCCTGGCTCTTCACTTGTACCCACAGTGACATGATTTCCAGTCAATGCATGACAGATAAGAACCACTGGAAGATCCTTGTTTCCGACTCGTTCATAACGAAGCGAAACATTGTTGAGAACCTTTCCAGATTCAAGTGTGATTGGATCTAGGTGAACTGTATCTTCTCTCCGTTCGATCTCAATTTTCAATCCATTGTGACTCACGGGGAATCAACTTCTTTCATATAGGTATAGTTAAACAAAATTAAGAATGAACAGCTATTTCAGACGCCTGTTTAATTGCTTGATCTAAGTCCGCAATTAAATCTTTTACATTTTCAATGCCAACTGACAAACGAATTTGATCCTCTAAGACGCCACTCGCCACCAAACCTTCAGCAGATAATTGTGCATGAGTAGTTGATGCTGGGTGAATAATTAGAGATTTTGCATCTCCAACATTTGCAACATGAGACCATAAAACTGTGTGATCGATTACTTTCCGTCCAGCCTCTCTACCGCCTTTAATACCAAATACAATGATTGAACCGGCACCCTTAGGTAAATATTTTTTTGCTAATTCATGAGATGCATGACTTTTTAAGCCCGGATATGACACCCATTCCACAGCTGGATGTTGTTCTAAATACTCTGCAACAACTTGCGTATTTTCAACATGACGCTCCATTCTTAAATGCAATGTTTCAAGGCCTTGCAATAGTAAAAATGCACTTTGTGGACTTAAGCAAGCTCCAATATCACGCAATAAATGAACTCTGAACTTTGCAATATATGCCGCTTCTTCTAAATCTACAAATCGAAGTCCATTGTAGCTTGTATCCGGTGTTGTGAAATCTGGGAATCTTCCATTATCGTATTTGAATTTCCCTGCATCAACAACCACCCCACCAATCGTTGTTCCGTGTCCTCCGATCCATTTTGTTGCTGAATGGACCACGATATCTGCACCATGCTCGATCGGTTTATTTAAATAAGGTGTCGCAAATGTACTATCGACGATTAATGGAACACCTTCTTCATGCGCTACTTTTGCAACAGCTTCAACGTCTAACACATTTAAACTTGGGTTACCGATTATTTCAGCAAATACTGCTTTTGTTTTTGCTGTAATAGCTTTCCTAAAATTTTCAGGATCAGATGGATCTACTAATTTCACATTAATTCCATAGCGTGGAAGCGTTGATGAAAATAAGTTATACGTTCCTCCGTATAGATTTGTTGCAGCTACTATCTCATCACCTGCACTGGCTAGATTTAATATAGCAAGCGTGATGCCAGCCATCCCAGAAGAAACAGCAACCGCTCCAACTCCGCCTTCAAGCAATGCAATACGATCTTCAAATGCAGCAACTGTTGGATTACCAATACGTGAATAAATATTTCCTGCTTCCTCAAGTGAAAATAACTTCTGCGCATGATCAGTGCTGTCGAAAACGAAAGAAGTTGTTTGGTAAATCGGAATTGCTCGTGAACCAGTTGTTGGATCTGGGCTCGTTGCACCGTGTAGAAGTAATGTCTCAATACCATAGTTTTCAGTAGGGTTTGTTGAATTTGTCATCTTTAATCTCTCCTCTTTTTTTATGTTTTTAGTTTTCTAGTGACCACAGTGAAAAGTCAATAAGTTTAAAAAAGGAATTAAAAAACCCCTTCATAAGAAGAGGGGGTTCCTGAGATCCTCCTCTTATCTTTCAGATCAAAATCAATCTGTAGGAATTAGCACCTTGCCGAATTAGGATAAAATTCGTTGGTTGCCGGGCATCGCAGGGCCTATTCCCTCCGCCACTCTGGATAAGAGTATATTAAGTTGGTAATTCAAAGTCTCTTGTTAAGGATTATAAATAAGTTTGCAATAAGAAGTCAACCTTTTTCTGAAAATTCGGTTCTTTTATTTTTGAATTAAAAAAGGGTTGTTGATCATAATCGATCGCTATAGTTCGTCTATCCCAGCTGGTGCCGTTTATTGAAGGAAGTTTATAACAATATTATTGACATTAATTTGACACACTGCGAATACCTTGTATAAAAAGGAGTGTTAAAAAATGACTGCTATACAAACCACAAATTATTTATATACTGTTCAGCCAAGAGATACCTTATACAGTATTGCTTCCCGTTTAGGTAGTACAGTCCCTGCGATTGAGCAAGCCAATTCACTATACCCCCCATTTACAGATCCGGGTCTTATTTTCCCAGGTCAGCTTCTCATTGTACCGGGAGGTAGATACGGCTATCGTTATGAAGTTTATTATATTGTTTCTCCAGGTGATACACTGTTATCTATAAGTCAACAGTTTTCTGGCGAGTTCGATCTTTTATTAGGAATTAATAGTCAAATTGCCAATCCTAATCTAATTTATCTGAACCAACCGATACTCGTTCCTGCTTTTATTTATGAAATCCAATCTGGAGATTCATTATACAGAATTGCTAGTCAAACTGGCATTCGAATTGAAGATATAATAAAAGCCAATGATCGAAGAGCCAGTTTTTCTCCAGATGTCCTTTATCCAGGTTATCGTTTAATTTTGCCGCTGGCTTCTTCACGAAATATTTTAGGCAATCGTCCATTACCGGGAGATAATATTCAATCAGGTAGCTTAATCGAAGGTGTAGCAAGGGTTTTTGAAGCAAATGTGTTGTACTCAATCGTTGACGATGCTGGCAACGTGATTTCACCAGAAAATTTCATTACAGCTAGTGCAGCAGGACCTGAATACGGTTATTTCTCTACGAATGTAGAATTTGATCGTGAACCTACAACCTCCACAGGTGACTTAAGAGTCTATACTAGAAGTGCCAATGATGGAAGTGTTCAGGATTTAGTAAGAGTCAAGATTGGTTTCACTTGAAATACCTATACTTTTATAGAACTTCATGAAACTAATTAAGTGATATGAGTCGTCAGATAATTTATTGATAGAGTATTTTTGTTACAGTTATCCTCTACTAAGCTTACTTCAATTCCTGTCATTGTAGAGTTGAGGATAACGTGCAAAATTAATCGATTTGAAGCTGTAACACTTCTTTTTCATGCTCACTTTTCAGCTTATAAGAGCCCAATATTGGATAAGAAATCAACGCATCATTTTGCTCGCAAAGCTTAAATAATTGGGACTTGGTGGCTTTAATAGAATAAACTCCCTCAGAAAGCTGATCATAATAGGCAATAACACTTAAAGAGAAATGGTTCCTGAGGTTACTTACTATCCAATAAGATATATCTTGATCCTTCGCTTCCTTTTTAATGATTGACTTCTTTTTCAGACTGTTTCCTAGTGTTGATTGTCTTTGAAAAACTTGAACAAGGTCTTCAATCATTGCACTTGCAGTTGGAAACATTCCAGCACCAGGACCCTGTAAAGTAATCCCACCGACAAGATCGGTTTTTACATGGACTGCATTCTCAACACCTTCCACATGGTAGAATGGATGTGACTTTGACACAAGTGTAGGAATGACCGAAGCGAAAAGACGATCCTCTTTTCTTTCAATTGAAGCAATATGCTTAAAATGTAATCCAAGCTTTTCAGCCATCTCAATTTGTTCACTTGTTATGTCAGTAATTCCATTTATTTTGACAGATTTTTGTTCAGGCTGTTCACCAAATGCAATTTCACTTAACACCATAAGCTTAAAATACGCATCAAACCCATCAATATCATTGCTTGGGTTAGCTTCCGCATATCCATTTAGCTGAGCTAGCTTTAATGCTTCAAGGAAAGACTGTTTCTGTTCGCGCATTTCAGTCAAAATAAAATTCGATGTTCCATTCAAAATCCCTTGGATCTCATAGACATTATTAACCTTCAACAATTGCTGCAATGTCTGTATAATAGGCACACCACCCGCAACGGTTGCCTCAAAACCAACCGATACTTTTTGCTTTGCAGCCAGCACAATTAATTCTCTACCATGACTTGAAAACATTTCCTTGTTAGCTGTAACAATATGACAGCCTTTTATTAGTGCTCTCTTTAAATAAGTAAAGCTCGGCTCTTTTTCTGTAATTGCTTCTATTACAACATCCAAATGTGGTAATTCAATAATATCCTCAAAATCTGTTGTAATTAGAACACCTCTGTTAATATCTCTCTTTTTTTCTTTATCTTTAATTAACACTGCCACTACTTCTACGTTTTTTCCCAATACAGCTTTTAATTCTATTTGATGTGATTGAATGGTTCGATAGACTCCTTCGCCTACCGTTCCAAACCCAAGCAATGCTACTTTAATAACAGACAAAATTACACTTCCTTTTTTATAAAATAAATCTTTTTTCAGTTAGGTTGTAAGCGTCTTTGTTCTAGAGCTTTAAGTTCTCTTCTTAATAGTTTGCCGCTTATCTTTGTTTTTGGAAGTTCTTCTAATACTTCAATTTCCCGAGGAGCAGCGTGGGCTGCTAATTTATATCTGACGAATTTTCTGATTTCTTCTATTAATAATGGAGAATTTTCATAGCCCTTTTTTAGCACAATAAATGCCTTAACAATTTCACCACGAAGTGGGTCAGGCTTTCCTATTACTCCCGCTTCAGCAACGGCTTCATGTTCAATAAGCTTGCTTTCTACCTCGAAAGGTCCAATTCGCTCACCAGAAGAGTTAATCATGTCATCACTACGGCCCTGGAAGAAGATATAACCTTCTTCATCCTGATATGCCAAATCCCCAGAAAGATACCAATCTCCAAACTGGAAATAAGAATCATATTTGTCTTTGTTTTTCCACACTTCTCTCATAATTGCTGGCCAAGGGGCTTTGATTGAGAGATGACCAATTTGTCCATGTGGCTGCTTCGTTCCTTCGTCATCAAGAATAGCTACTTCTATTCCTGGAAACGGACGAGTGTCATGAATTCGTTTCCCCAATTTTTCTATACCCCAATGAATTACTTCGGGATTTAGAGGTTCCCCCACACTTAATAGATGTCGAAGCGAACTTAAGTCATACTGTTGTAAAATCGTATCTCCTTCTGCCTTCAACATTCTAAAAGCAGTTGGTGCACTATACCAAACAGTTACCTTTGTCTTTTCAATGGTTGAATACCAGGAATCTGCGTCAAATCTTCCGCCATATAATACAATCGTTGCACGATTTAACCAAGGAGCAAAGATAGCATAAACCGTACCGGTAACCCAACCAGGATGAGCTGTACACCAATATACGTCATCTTCTTGTATATCTAGCACCCATTTTCCAGTTTGATACTGCTGAATCATTGCCCGATGAGCATGAATGATTCCTTTCGGCTTTCCAGTAGATCCACTTGTATAATGAATATTAAGACGATCTTCTAAATCAAGCCATTCCGTAACATTTTCATCACTTTTAGTACGACGTAATTCTTCCTTCAATGAGATTTCCCCATCCTCACAGTGCTCTGTTTCGGCAGTAATGAAGATTTTCTCAAGTGTTGGCAAATCGCCTTTTGGTACACGCTTAACCAAATCGCTATCCGTGATTAAGTATCGACCGTTACAGTCACTAATTCTGTCTCTTATGGCTTCTTCCATAAACGCCTCGAACAATGGACCGACAACCGCGCCTATTTTGACAGCTGCAATCATCGCAATATAGCAATCTGGATTTTTAGGTAAAAAGATAAAGACGATATCGCCTTTTTGTACACCATTATTTTTTAATACGGTTGCTAGATGATCCGTTTTATCTTTTAGTTGTGAAAATGTATATTTAATTTCTTCTTCATCATTTAAAAAGTGAAGGCCAATTTTATCCCCATAACCATCTTCTACATGGCGATCAATACATTCATGAGCCATATTGACTTTTCCTGAATGATACCAGCTAAACTGTTTTTCAACTTCCTGCCAAGAAAACCCCTCAATACTTTCTTGATAGTTGGAGAGATTATAGGATTGATTTTCAGCCTTATTTGGCTGTAGCTTTAATGTTGTCATGACTTTCCCCCTTTTCTCCTTGAGTCAAATCCAATAAATCAAGGATGTTTGCCTTCATTTTTGCTAATTCTTCATTTCCACGTGACCGTGGTTTTGTCATTGGTACATGAAGTTCTTTATATATCTCACCGGGCTGTCCTCGTAAAATAAAGATCCGATCACATAAGTAAAGAGCTTCATCAATGTCGTGTGTTACCAAAACAATTGACGACTGATATTGATGCCAAATTTTTAATAATAAATCCTGTAATTGCATTTTGGTAAAAGCATCCAATGCACTAAATGGTTCATCTAGAAGAAGAACTTCCGGGTTCGTGATAAGTGCTCGGGCAATCGACACCCGTTGCGCCATTCCGCCAGAGAGATCTTTTGGAAAGTGGTTACCAAAGCCCTGGAGGCCAACAAGGTCAACAAAGTCTTGTGCCTTTTTTTGCTTTTGTTTATCTTTCTTTACTTTTAGTCCAAAAGCGACATTATCGACGACATTAAGCCATGGCATTAAACGTGGTTCTTGAAAAATAATCCCTACTTTTTCATGAACGGCTTTAATCAATTCATCATCTATCTTCACAGCGCCTGTATACTCAGGGTCAAGACCTGAAAGTACTCTTAGTAATGTACTTTTTCCGCAACCACTAGTACCAAGCAGTCCGATGATTTCTCCTTTTTCAGAAGTAAAGCTTATATTTTTAAATCCTGCCGAACCTTCACTGAAAGTTCGCGATACATTTTTTAATGAAAGCAAAAGTCTCACTCCTTTAATTCAACTTACCGAAGCTGTCCTGCCAATGAAGAGCTTTTGATTCAATAATTTTTAAAACAGAGTCTGTTAGTTTTCCCAAGACCGCAAATAGGAAAATGCTCGCGAGAACTAAGTCAGGGGAGAAGGTGTTTTGTCCAACAACAAGCAAATAACCCATTCCTTTGCTTGCCCCCATAAGTTCTGCAGCAACTACAAACATCCAGCCAAGACCGAGTCCGCTTCTGATCCCTGTAAAAAAAGAAGGTAGAGATGCTGGTAGTATCACTTTTCTGACCAATTGGAGTGGAGTAAAATTATATATTTTCCCTACCTCAATGAGCTTGCGATCTACTCCTTGAATACCAGAAACAATACTCAAATACACGGGAAAGAATACACCTACCGCAATGAGGGTAATTTTAGAAGATTCTCCAATCCCCATCCACAAGATGAATAATGGAACTAATGCTAGCGGTGGAATCGCTCTAAATGCATGAATAAGTGGGTCCATTAATTGTTCAGCTTTTTTTAGATAACCAACAATTGACCCTATGACAACAGCAAATCCAACACCGATTGCAAAACCAATCATATGGTTACTCCAATATGACCCCATAAGGTTCCATCAACTACCATGCTGACTATTTTTTCTAAAACTTGGGTTGGCGGTGGCATCAAGTGCCTCTCTAAAACACCAACCACACTTAGAATTTGCCATGCTGCCAATAAGAAAATAGGCACGACACTTCCATATAAAGCCACTTTCAGTTTCTTTGGAAAACGAATGCTGTTTTTTACTTTCCATTGGACTCGTTGTGATAGAGGTTCACTTTTACTGCTCATTCGTCATACCCCCTTTCTTATTTTGATTCAGGCTCTTTTCTTACACTTATTGTTTTCTAAAGTTGTATAAGTTGTTCTAGAGATATATTAAAAATATTTACGAGAACTGCCTGGATTAATTTTTCACTACTTCGTTGGCATAATCCGAATTAATTAATTCATCAATCAATTTCTCTAAATCAGCATTTTTATCAATAATATTATTTTTTTGAAGTACTTCACCTACAGATTGTAAGGCTTCTACCTGTTCGTTTCCCGGTAGTGAATTCGAGTAATCTGTTCTTTCCAATTGCTTTAATGCGACATCAATATCGATGCTCGCTTCTTTAGCCAAAATTTCAGCTGTTTTCTGTGGATTCTCTATCGCCCATTTTCTCGCTTTTTCATATACCTTTATTACTCTCTCTACTTCGTCCGGATATTCTTCAGCAAATTCAGAACGTACATTTAAAACACCATACGTATTAAAATCTGGGTTACGGTAAAACAATTCGGCACCAGTCGTTAATTCAACTTTTGCCATATGGGGATCAAGTCCTGCCCATGCATCTACTTGATTGGTCGATAAAGCTACTGCTCCATCCGCATGTTGAAGATTAATAATTTCCACATCATCTGAGCTTAATCCCTCTTCATTAAGAGCACGTAAAAGTAAAAAATAAGGCTCTGATCCTAATGTAGCCGCCACTTTTTTTCCTTTTAAATCCTTCACTGACTTGATTTCGGAATCTTTATTCGTCACAAGTGCAGTCCACTCAGGCTCAGAGAATACATAAACACTTTCAATAGGCGATCCCTTTTCTTTTGCTAACAATGCAGCAGTTATTGCTGTCGAACCGAAATCAGCACTGCTACTATTTAGGAATTCGAGCGCCTTATTACCGCCTTGACTAAGAACAAATTCAACTTCAATTCCGTCTTTTTTGAATTCCTCCTCTACCCATCCAAACTCTCTTAATATAAGACTTGTGGGTGAATAATAAGCATAGTCAAGCGTGATTTTTTTCGGTTTGTCATTTTTCTCTCCACTTGCATTGTCTGAACACCCCGTTATAACTACTAACAACAAAATTGTTATAAAGCCTAGTACTATTTTTTTCACTTATTCTTCCCCCTTTTTTTGTTTATTAATGACTTAAATTTCACAAGCATAAGTAACAATCGTCCCTCTTAATCGTTGTGCTTCTTTATATGTACATCGATTATGGATAACATCTAGTCCTGCCTCTTTTGCAATTGTTGCCGCCTCTGGAGAAATAACACCTTCCTGCAACCAAAAAATCCTTGGTTTTACAACTGCGGCTTCTTTTGCAACTGAAATTGCTGCCTCTGGGCTGCGGAATACTTGAACGATATCAATCGTTCCTGGAACTGACGTCAAATCGGGATAAGCCTTTTCTCCTAAAACTTCCTTTTCAACAGGATTAACAGGAATGATTTTGTAGCCAAGACGTTGCATTTTTCTTGCTAAACGATTACTAGGTCTTGAAGGGTTTCCGCTTAGACCAACAACAGCTAATGTCTTTTGTCGCTGCTGTTCTTTTCCATTTACGATTTCACGAACTATTGGCGATTGCAAAGCCCATCGAATAACACTTTCATCATTAATAACCACTTCAATTTGTTCTTGGCCATTTGGTGCAAGCCCAGTTGCTTCAAACAAAGCCCGATCAAGATCATTCTTCAAATCGCGAACCGACTCTATTCCAATGGAAAGTCGTATTAAATCTTCGGTAACACCTGTCAACTGAAGTTCTTCTGTGCTCAGTTGCTGATGCGTAGTAGAAGCTGGATGAATAATTAATGATTTTGCGTCACCAACATTTGCTACATGCGACCATAGGGCAACATTGTCAATTAACTTCTTACCTGCATCTCTACCACCTTTAATTCCAAAATTAACGATTGAACCAAAGCCATTCGTCAAGTACTTTTGAGCTAATTCATGTGCTGGATGGTCTTCGAGTCCAGGATATGAAATCCATTCTACTCCCGGATGTGTAGCTAAATACTCCGCTAACTCCTGAGCATTTTTATTATGTTTTTCAATACGCACATGCAATGTTTCTAATCCTTGAAGTAGATTGAATGCACTTTGTGCACTCAAACATGAACCGAAATCTCGCAACATCTGTACACGTAGCTTGGTGCTAAAAGCAAGAGTTCCAAAATCAAAAGCGTATCTTATTCCGTTATAGCTTCGATCCGGCTCTGTGAATGTTGGGAATTTTTCACTGTTCCAATTAAACCGTCCACCATCTACTACAAGGCCACCAATTGTTGTTCCGTGACCACCAATCCATTTGGTAGCTGAGTGAACAACAATATCAGCTCCATAAGTAATCGGCTTACACAAATATGGCGACGCAAATGTATTATCAATAATCAGTGGAATTCCAGCCTCGTGCGCAATATCTGCAACTTTTTCAATATCTAAAACTTGAAGGCTTGGATTTCCAATAATCTCTCCGTAAAGTGCTTTCGTCTTCGGAGTAATCGCCTTCCGGAAGTTTTCCGGATCGGTCGCATCTACAAAGTGAACAGTAATTCCATATCGTGGAAGGGTGGTAGAAAATAAATTATATGTTCCTCCATAAAGACTGGAAGCAGCCACAATTTCATCACCTGCACTCGCAACATTCATTACCGCCAAAGCAATAGCCGCCATTCCTGATGAAGTCGCAACTGCTGCTACACCGTCTTCTAAAAGTGCAATTCGTTTTTCTAATACATCGACTGTTGGATTACCAATTCTAGAATAGATATTTCCGGGCTCATCTAAAGCGAATAAGCTTTGTGCGTGGTCTGTATTGTGGAATACATAAGAACTAGTTTGATAAATAGGTACTGCCCGAGAACCTGTGGTTGGATCAGGTGATTGACCACCATGTAATAATATTGTTTCTAAATCGTAGCCTTCGTTTTGATTTGTCATTTGTTTTTCCTCCTAGGATGTAAATAATTTTCAGTAATCTTATTGGGATACTTGGTTTAATTCTTGAAAAGGTGTAAGTTTTCTTAAAACTTTCTGTAAGGAACACAAAAGACCCTTCTTCATAAGAAGAGGGTCTCTATTCCTCCTCTTATCTTGCAGACATAAACTATCCGCAGGAATTAGCACCTTTTCAAGGGGTTACCTTGATGGTTGCTGGGTTTCACAGGGCCAAGTCCCTCCACCACTCTTGATAAGAAGTAATTATTAAATTAGCAATGCTTTAATGCTTTAATTGATAAACTTATACTATGTCAGCACTTTTTCAAATAGTAATCAATTCATAAAAAATTTCTAATAAATCATAAAAAAGAAAAAGACCCTCAATATAGAGAAGGTCTTTAGTCCTCCTCTTATCTTGCAGGTATACACAACCTGCCGGAATTAGCACCTTTTCAAGGATTTCCTTGATGGTTGCTGGGTTTCACAGGGCCAAGTCCCTCCACCACTCTGGATAAGAGTATTCAATTTTATTTTTTAAACACTTTTAATTTACTAGCTTGTTGATGATTCTATTGTATTCAGAATTTAATGTCAACTATTTTTTTGAAAATTTTCAATAATTTATATTTTAAATTATAATTATTATTTTCTATAAAAGCAGTCACTTCATATATTTTAATTATGTTGGTGAAGATTTTTATAAGCAGAACCAGGGTGACTTTCTTTTAAATATCTCTGACCCTTACCATATAACTTCTCCCTATATGTTCCTTCTTCATATTCAGTTTGAACAAGTCCTCGCTGTTGTAAAATCGGAATGACAAGTTCTACAAAATCTTCAAAACTTCCAGGTGCGAGCGTATAAGCTAAATTGAATCCATCAACATCTGTTTCTTTTATCCAATACTCTAATTCATCAGCAATCTGTTCAGGCGATCCAACTGCAACTGGTCCTCTTCCTCCAATTCCTACAAAAGTAGCAAGTTCTCGAATGGTCCATTTGCGATCAGGGTCAGCTTTCGTGAATACTTCGACTGCAGATTGAATTGCATTACTATCGATATATTCTAATGTCTGATCTGGTTCATACTTTGAAAAATCAATTCCAGTCCATCCGCCAAGTAGTGCCAAGGCACCTTCATAGCTTACATAACTTTTTAATTCTTCATATTTCTTATTTGCTTCCTCTTCAGTCTTACCGACGATAGCAGTAAACACTGTAAACACGAGAATATCATCTGGTTTCCTACCGAATTTTTTTGTTTTTTCACGTAATTCTTTGACACCTTTTTTCACTGCATCTGTTGTGGGTCCTGCTGTAAAAACACATTCAGCATGCTTAGCCGCAAAATCTGCTCCACGTTTAGAAGCACCTGCTTGGTAAAGTACAGGTGTCCGCTGTGGAGAAGGCTCACATAAATGGGCGCCAGGAACTTTGAAAAATTCCCCTTCGTGATTAATTGTATGTACTTTTTTAGGATCTGTGTATATTTTATTTTTCTTATCACGTAATACCGCACCCTCTTCCCAACTACCTTCCCATAATTTATAGCTAACCTCTAAAAATTCCTCAGCTATGTCATAACGCTTATCATGTGGAATTTGACCTTCTAAACCAAAGTTTTTTGCTGCGCTCTCTAAATAAGAGGACACAATGTTCCAAGCTATTCTCCCTTTAGTAAGATGATCTAACGTCGAAAACCTTCTTGCCAACATATATGGTTGCTCGTATGTGAGTGAATAAGTTAGTCCAAAACTTAGGTGTTTCGTTGCGTAAGCCATGGCAGGAATCAATAACATGGGATCATTAGCTGGGGCTTGAATAGCCTGTTCTACAGCAACATCTTTGCTACCGTTGTAAACATCATAATAGCCCAGTACATCTGCCAAGAAAATCCCATCAAACTTTCCTTTTTCTAATAATTTAGCTAACTTGACCCAGTAATCCAAATCACAATATCTGTGGGATTGATCCTCTGGATGACTCCAAAGTCCTGGTGATTGATGACCTACACAATTCATATCAAACGCATTCAAGTAAATTCGTTTTCCCAATATGATTCCTCCTTAAGAAATTATTCACAAAAAAACCCTTCACTCTAATAAAGAGAGAAGGGGAAAGGGGCTAAATATATAACCGTCCTAGCAACTCTCTTCTCATCTTCGGAATACTCTACATTCCTCTGAATTTAGCACCGGGTTTTGTCATAAAACTGGTTGCCGAGGCTTCGCAGGGTCAGTCCCTCCACCTCTCTTTATAAGAAGAAATTTTTACATTATTCAATTTCCAGTAATTTATCATGTAAAAGCTTGCTTGTCAATAAGTAATCAACTTACTAGTTTTAATAGACTAAGTATAATAATTCGCTATTTCAACTCATATTAGTCCAGATAACAAGAGACGATAATTTATTAAATATCTTATCTTGTACAATTTACCATTCATAATAATTACCATTAAACAAACAATAATATAAACAAAAAGTAGGGAGATTTTAATAAATGTCGGAATTTTTGATTGGTAATGAAAAACTTGTATATGATGATCTTGGAAGCGGAATTCCTATTTTATTTATACCTCCTGTTGGTTTGGGAAGAAAATTTTTTTATGAACAAAAGCCACTCACCAAATATTTCCGATTAATTCTTCCTGATTTGATAGGACAAGGTGACAGTAAATATAAAGGTGAATCAGAAATCACCATAGCACGATTTGCCAAGGATATTATTCTGCTAATGGATCACCTCCATTTATCGTCAGTCGTTCTATTTTCATACTCTTCAGGAGGAACAATCGCCCAATATCTATGTATACACTATCCTTCAAGAATTAAGTCACTTATTATGTCTGGAGGTTATCCGATTATTACCAATTTTCCATTTAAAATTGAACATCGATTGGGGATATTATCTGTTCGACTACACAAAAAGTTGGTCTCGAATGTAATTTCCATTGCACATACAAAAAATAATGAATATAGAAATATTCTTAAAGAGCATATGTATAAATCAGATTCAAGAGTGTGGTCACAACTTTATGTAGAATGTCTTCATTTTAACTGCAAGGTTGAAATAAAAAAGACCGAAATACCAATATTACTTCTATATGGGAGTCAAGAATATATGCTAAAATCTATTATCAAATTTTACAAAAAAAACCTTAAACATTTTCAATTATTTACATTAAAAGGTGTTTCACATCACTTACCAACAAAAGCGTCTAGTGAGGTCAATCAAATTGTTACTGGATATTTGTTAAGCAACTTATAGAAATAAATATACTAAAACTATTAAAAATTACACATTAAAGTTAAAGTAAGGATGTATAACACAACTATTAAATATATATTTCACTATTTCTATTTTCGTTAAACTTTTTTATGAAGTGAAATAATTATTACTAAGAGGAGGAAAGTATGATGACTCTTCTGAATGAAGTTAATCATCGATCGTTTCCAGTCCCAAAAGAACCATGGGTCATGGCACAAACATGGAATCACCTTTTATTTGCCCATTACCCGGTATCAAAATCACTTCTACGTTCTTTAATTCCGAATTGCTTCGAAATAGACACTTTTGAAGATAACGCTTGGATTAGTATTGTTCCATTTCTAATGAGTGGAATCCGTATTCATGGAATACGAGAACTTCCCTTTACACCAGAGTTTGCTGAGCTAAATGTAAGAACATATGTAACCTTTAGAGGGAAGCCTGGCGTCTATTTCTTTAGCTTGGATGCCAATAGTAAGCTTGCTGTAATATTAGCAAATAATACGTATGATTTGCCCTATATGCATGCCAAAATGAAGATTACCCGACAAAATAAAACGGTAAATTTTTATAGTGAGCGAACTGACTCACGTGCAAAAACCGGAATTTTTTCTGGAACATACCGTCCAGTTGGAGACGTCTACATGGCTAATACAGGAACGCTAGAACATTGGTTAACGGAACAATACCTACTGTACGTCATTAAGAAAAATGGTGTTTATGAAGGGAATATTCATCATAAACCATGGCCTTTACAACATGCTGAAGCGACTTTTAAGATGAATACAGTTGCACAAAGTATGGGCATTCATATTGAAGAGCCCTCTCCACTTCTTCAATATTGTGAAAAACTTGATGTTATCGTTTGGCCTCCAAAAAAAGTAGGGATTTATGAAACTTAGGTCTTTTCCATTTTCATTTCCTAGCATAATTTAAGTCTTACTAAATAGATCGCTATCTCTTGTACAAACTTGAGATGGCGATTTTTTCTTCATTAACAATAAAAATTCAACTATTTCATATACATTTACTTATAGAATTATTATATAATGCATACTTAAAATAGTAAGAATTTACTGAAAAAAACAGGAATTTATAAATATCCATTTGATTTTATCTTTATACAATACTATAATGGATAAATCAATTCAAACAGTTACTTGTAAAAAGGAGTTTTTTAATGAAGGAAATTAAGGTTGGCATTATTGGAGCAACAGGGTACGGTGGCATTGAATTGATTCGTCTATTATCGAATCATCCTCACTTTCAAATTCATGCGGTCTATTCATCCTCACAAGATGGAATGGAAATTTCAGAAGTCTATCCTCACCTCGCAAATATTTTATATACATTAAAAAAAATCGAACCAAAGGAAATGGCTAAAGAATTGGATATAATTTTCACAGCCACGCCATCCGGTGTATCTAGTCAGCTTGTTCCTCAACTTCTAAAAGAAGGAATAAAAGTAGTGGATTTATCAGGAGATTTCCGATTGAAAACAGAAGAACTTTATGAAAAATGGTATAAAAAGCCTTCTGCTAGTATAGAAGATTTAAAAAAATCGGTTTATGGATTATCCGAATGGTTTGCAGATGAAGTAAAAGAAAGTACATTTATTGCTAATCCTGGCTGTTATCCAACAGCTACTTTATTAGGTTTAGCTCCTCTTGCGCAGAAAAAACTCATTCAACCTAATTCTATTATCGTTGATGCAAAATCCGGGATTTCAGGTGCTGGACGTGGACTTTCTCCAATAGTTCATTACGCTGAAATCAATGAAAACCTGAAAATATATAAAATAAATCAACATCCCCACATTCCAGAAATCGAATCAATTTTAGCACGATGGGATGATCAAATCGGGCATATTAGCTTTAGTCCGCATTTAATTCCCATGAGTCGAGGAATTATGAGCACGATGTATGTACAGTTAAATAAAGAGTTTTCTGCTGAGGAAATTCATCAATTGTATGTAAATTGCTATGAAGATGCACCCTTCGTTCGCGTTCGTAAACTTGGTGAGTTTCCATCAACTAAGGAAGTAAGCGGATCAAACTATTGCGATATTAACGTTACCGTCGATGAGCGTACGAATAGAGTAACGATTGTTGCAGTAATTGACAATCTCGTAAAAGGGGCAGCAGGTCAAGCGATTCAAAACGGAAATATAATGATGGGCTATGACCAACAAACTGGGCTTCATGTACTACCTATTTACCCATAAACGATCACTATCAAAACAGGAGGTAACAATTTGACCACAAGAGAACTTAATTTAGCTGATATTAAGAAAGTAAAAAACGGGACCATTGTTACACCGATAGGATTTTCAACTGATGGTGTTCATGCAGGATTAAGATTTGAGAAAAAAGATTTTGGTGTCATTGTAAGTGAAGTTCCAGCAAATTGTGCCGCTGTTTATACATTGAATTCATTTCAAGCAGCACCATTATATGTAACTAAAGAAAGTGTTGCGGTTGAAAATAAACTACAAGCAGTTGTTGTAAACAGTGCTTGTGCTAACGCTTGTACGGGAGAACAAGGTTTAAAAGATGCCTATACCATGCGTAATGCATGTGCAGAAAAATTAAATGTAGCACCCCATTACGTAGCAGTAGCTTCTACTGGTGTAATAGGAGAATTACTTGATATGGAGAAAATTATAAATGGGATTAATCTATTAAATCCTGTAGGAAGTTTACAACATGCTGAAGCATTTCAAACCGCTATTTTAACCACAGATATTGTAATGAAAACGGCTTGTTATGAAACAACAATTGATGGAAAGATTGTTACAATCGGTGGAACAGCAAAAGGTTCAGGCATGATTCATCCAAACATGGCAACTATGCTTGGCTTTGTCACAACAGATGCCAATATTCCATCTGATGTTTTACAAGAGGCACTTTGCTCGATTACTAATGTAAGCTTTAATCAAATTACAGTTGATGGAGATACATCCACAAATGACATGGTTATTGTGTTAGCAAACGGCATGGCCGAAAATAATACTTTAACCCCTGATCATTCAGATTGGGCATCATTTTATGAAGCACTTCGTTTAACGTGTGAAGACTTAGCTAAACAAGTTGCACGTGACGGAGAAGGAGCAACAAAGTTAATAGAAGTAAATGTAACAGGAGCTACTACGCATGAAGCCGCAAATATTATTGCGAAACAAATAGTAGGCTCTAACTTAGTGAAAACGGCTATGTACGGAGCAGATGCGAACTGGGGACGTATCATTTGTTCAGTTGGTTATAGCGGTGTCACGATTAATCCTGAAACAGTAAATGTATCAATTGGTGATATTTTAATGCTTCAAAATAGCCAACCCCAATCTTTTAATGAAGAACAAGCTAAAGCTTATTTACAACAAGATGTAGTAATTGTAAATGTTGATTTGCAGCAAGGCAACGAAAGCGGAAAAGCTTGGGGATGCGATTTAACATATGACTATGTAAAAATTAATGCAAGCTACCGTTCATGAGGAGAGATATACATGTACAAAGACAAAACTGTAGTTCTTAAATGTGGCGGAAGTATTATTAATGATCTGACAAGTGAATTTTTTAATAATGTACAACAGTTAAAAGAAAGTGGATATAAAGTCATTATCGTACATGGTGGTGGACCTGATATTCAAGAAACATTAACAAAGCTACATATTGAAACTGAATTCATCAATGGGCTACGAAAAACGTCTAAAGAAGCACTAGAAGTAGTAACGATGGTTCTAGCTGGAAAAGTAAATAAACAACTGGTAACGACTCTTCAACAATATGACTTAAATGCAGTGGGTTTATCGGGCTGTGACGGGATGTTATTAGAAACAGTTGCAATTGATCTGAACACATTAGGATATGTTGGTGAAGTTGTAAACGTAAATGTTCAGCTACTTGAGCTGTTGATGACGAGTGAGTACATTCCTGTTATTTCATCAATTGGGGCCGATAAAAATGGCAATGGTTTTAATGTGAATGCTGATTTAGCAGCAGGAGCAATTGCACAAGCCCTTCACGCAGATAAGTTAATGTTCGTAACAGATGTAAGAGGAGTCTTACAAGATGGGAAACTAATTCCTCAGCTTACTACAAGGGAAATTCAACAGCTAATCGTTGATCAAACTATTTACGGTGGAATGATTCCAAAAGTAACTGCAGCTGTCAATGCGCTGTCAGACACGTTAGAAGAAGTGAATATTATTAGTGGGATTGATGGTTTTTTAGATCAAGATGGAAATTTACTTGGTACAGCAATTAAGACATGATCGTAAAGGTGGAGAAGATAACGATGAGTTCATTATTTCCAACATATCAACGATTTGATATACACGTAAATGAAGCAAAAGGCACACAAGTTATTGATGAAAAGGGTAACACCTATCTAGATTTCATTTCAGGTATTGCCGTTTGTAACTTGGGGCACCGTCACCCGGAAGTTCAAAAAGCAATAGAAGAACAGTTAAACAAGGTTTGGCATGTATCAAATTTGTTTCATCTATCCATTCAAGAAGAAGTAGCTAAAAAATTGACGGATTATTCAAATGGAGATGCCGTATTTTTCTGTAATAGCGGTGCTGAAGCTAATGAAGCAGCTATCAAATTAGTACGTAAACACACTAAAAAACACAAAATTATTACCTTTACAAATTCTTTTCACGGTCGAACATTTGCAACAATGACAGCAACAGGACAAGCAAAAATTCATGATGGTTTTGGACCGTTAGTAAACGAATTTGTCTATCTTCCTTATAATGATGAAGAAGCATTAAAAAGTGAGATGGATGACACAGTTGCGGGCATTATGGTTGAAGTAATTCAAGGTGAAGGCGGCGTTGTTCCTGGAACAGAATCATTTTTAACAACGATTCAACATTTATGTGAAACTTATAAAGCATTATTTATTATTGATGAAATACAAACTGGCATTGGACGAACGGGTAAACCGTTTGCCTATCAGCATTTTAATTTATCTCCTGATATTATTACAGTTGCAAAAGGATTAGGAAGCGGATTGCCAGTAGGAGCAATGATTGGAAAATCAGATTTAATAGAATCATTTGGGCCAGGCACTCACGGTTCAACTTTTGGTGGAAATCCGATTGCTCTTGCATCAGCAAAAGCAACGTTAAACATTATTTTTAATGAGTCATTCTTAACAGAAGTTGTAGAAAAAAGTGAACAATTTAAGCAACAATTAAATGAACTAGTTAAGAGCTATTCATTTGTGACTGAAATTAGAGGCAAAGGCTTTATGATTGGCATTGAATGTGGTGAACATCAAGCGGTCTTACTTGAAGCAATGCGTAATCAAGGATTACTAGCATTAGGTGCTGGTCCTCACGTTATTCGTTTACTTCCACCGTTAACAGTTTCAAAAGAAGAAATAAATCAAGCTATACAAATCATTGAACAGGCTTTTAGTGAAATGAAAATTACTTCGTAAAGACGTATTTTTGTACTACACATTGATTTCTATATCGGGCAAGAAAAATGAAAAAACGAACCTTTTCAGGTCCGTTTTTTCATTTTTTATTTACAGTTATTAGATTGTCCTTAATTCTTTTTATTTAAATGCTATTGCACTATTATGACCAGCGAGCCGTTAACATTTTTCTTCTTGTGTAGAACTCTACCCCGTCTGATCCATTCGCATGTAAGTCGCCGTAGAATGAGTTTTTCCATCCTGAGAATGGGAAAAACGCCATTGGAGCAGGAACTCCTATATTCACACCTAGCATGCCAACTTCAATGTTTTCTCGGAAGTATCGAACGCTATGCCCGCTTTGCGTAAATAGGCATGCGCCGTTCCCAAAGTCAGATTCATTTGTAACTTCAATCGCTTCTTCAAGTGTTTTAACACGTACAATTGAAAGAACAGGGGCAAAAATTTCTTCTTTCCAAATTCTCATATCAGTTGTAACATTGTCAAAAATTGTAGGTCCAATAAAGTATCCCTCTTCAGTCATACATGCATCTTCACGTCCATCCCTTAAAAGAACAGCTCCTTCTTCTTGTCCTACTTCAATGTATTTAGCTGTTTTCACTTTATGTTCCGAACGGATAACTGGACCAAGAAATACACCCTCATCCATTCCGTTACCAATTTTTATTGCATCAGCAGATTGCATTAATTTTTCAATAAGTGCTTCTGCAACTTCTCCAACTGCTACAACAACGGAACAAGACATGCATCGTTCACCCGCTGAACCGTATGCTGCACCAATAATTTCTTTTACTGATGAATCCAAATCAGCATCTGGCATAACAATTGAATGATTTTTTGCACCAGCTAAAGCTTGAACACGTTTACCGTGACTAGCACCCTTTTTGTATACATATTCTGCCACTGGCTGAGATCCAACAAATGAAATAGCAGGAATATCTTTATGCTCAAGCATACTATTTACAACATCATGTGCACCGTGAACAATATTGAATACACCATCTGGGAGCCCAGCTTCTTGTAACAATTCTGCCAAACGGTTTGCAAGAATTGGTGTTCTTTCTGAAGGTTTAAGGATAAACGAGTTGCCGCAAGCAATCGCAAGCGGGAACATCCAACAAGGAACCATCATTGGAAAATTAAACGGTGTAATTCCACCAACAACTCCAATTGGATAACGATACATACCAGATTCAATATTTGTAGCAATATCGGGTAATTGTTTTCCCATCATAAGTGTCGGTGCACCAGCAGAAAACTCAACACACTCTATGCCTCGTAGTACTTCACCCTGCGCTTCAGTAAAGCTTTTCCCATTTTCAATTGTGATAAGTTTGGCAAGATCGTCCCAATTTTCTACTAGTAACTGTTGGTATTTGAACAAGATACGTGCTCTTTTCGGTACCGGAGTTTTACTCCATGTTTTGAATGCATCTTTTGCCGCTATAACTGCATCATTTACATCATCTACAGTTGAAATAGGCACTTCTGCTAAAATTTCACCCGTTGCTGGATTTGGAACTTGATTATATTTTTCTGTTTTCGCTTCCACCCATTTACCGTTAATAAAGTTTTTCAATATATTTTGCGTCATTATATTTCCTCCTTAGAAAAAATCAATTAGTAATCACTTTATGTGTTTAAATATCCAATTACGAAACCGTGCTTCCTGAAAATTGATAGTCGTAACATATACGATATAATTCTTCAATCTCCTGTTGGTCAGGTATACGTGGGTTATTATTTGGACTTCCACTTTTTATTGCATCCATAGCCATTTTTTCAATAACTTTTTCAAAATCGTCTTGTTTAATACCCCAGTCCCTCAAATTAGGAATATTAAGATGCATACATAAATTTTTTATTTGTTCTACTGCAAAGTTGGAAGCTTCATGAATTTCCATTTTATCTGCATGTGTAGTAAATAATTTACCAATAGTTGCGAGCCTTTCTTTACATTTATCTTTACTAAACTCAAGAACTGCTGGAAATAACATGGCGTTGGATTCACCGTGAGGAACATGGAACATGGCACCTATAGGTCGTGACATCCCGTGAACAAGACATACGGATGCATTTGAAAATGCCATTCCTGCGTACATTGAACCAATTGACATAGCTTCTCTCGCATCTAAATCGTCAGGATTTTTGTATACTGTCTTTATGTTCGACACAATTAATTTAATTGCTGATAATGCTAAAATATCTGTCATAGGTTGTGCTTTTTTTGATAAGTATGCTTCTACAGCATGGCTTAGTGCATCTATTCCAGTAGCTGCCGTCACCTTTTTCGGTGATGACATCGACAATAACGGGTCGACAATAGCCACTGCGGGCATAAAGGCTGGTTGCTTAATCATCATTTTTTCATCATTACTTACATTTGTTATAATAGTGGCATCCGTTACTTCTGAACCTGTCCCAGCTGTTGTTGGTATTGCGATATGAGGTACTGGAGAATTTCCAGCATATTTCGCTTCCCCCATATAATCACCTATATATCCGCCATTCGTAGCTAATACAGCAATTGCTTTTGCTGTATCGATACAGCTGCCCCCACCAAGTGAAATGATGACATCGCAATTCTTCTCTTTAAATAAAGATAGGGCTTCTTCAACATATTGATCGGTCGGTTCAGAATTTACTCCCGTGTATGTTTCAATCTGAACATTTTCCTTTCTCAGATAGTCGATACATGTTTCTACATAACCAAGGCTTACCATTATTTTATCACTTACAATTAGAGCCTTTTTACCTCTAAGAGACGTTTCTTTTCCTACTTGGTTAAATGCTTCCCGCCCATATATCGTCACTTGTGGCGATCTAAAAACCTCATACTTATCCAATATAATCACTCCATTCTTCTTGATTTACCGTAGAGATATAAATACGTAGATACCCTATTTTACCATAAATAGTTATATATTTTACAACAAAGACAGAATACTATAATATTTTCAGAATATAAACGACATAGCTGATATTGAATAAGTGATATATCTTAAAAAAAGAAGGGGCTGTCCCAAAAGTCATAGAAAATGACTTTTAAGGGCAGCCCTTTTCATATAAAAATGACGCTGTCGATTTCCGTTACAACGCTCTTTCAAGTTTCGAAGCCTTTCACTACAATCATTCACCTGTTTAAAAATCAAGAATGATAACCATATAGTTTTATAAATATAGGTTGTACAATATATGACGTTGGTGAAATAAAATCCCCTTCTCGATAAAACAGGAGAAAGGGATGGAATTTCACTAATGTCATTTTTTATAAATATCTATGAAACTAAAAAAAGCCTGATGCACGCTGATTTCCGTTCCAAGCGGACGCGTTCCGTGGGGCGTGCGGTGAGCCTCCTCGTCGCGAAAACCGTGCTCTTGCGGGGTCTCACCTGTC
>NZ_AMGD01000011.1:0-68471 GCF_000297555.1 Paenisporosarcina sp. TG-14 | reverse complement strand
GACTCCGGTGGGATTAGCGTGACAGGTAAGACCCCACAGGAGCGCGGTTTTCGCGACGAGGAGGCTCACCGCACGCCCCACGGAACGCGTCCGCTCGGAACGGAAAACAGCGTGTATCAGGCTTCTTTTAGTTGCATAGATATTTATAAAAATGATATTAGTGAAATTCCTTTCTACAGTTTTATCGAGAAGGGGATTTTATTTCACCAACGTCATATATTGTACAACCTTAATTATTCATATTCATTTTTGTTTATTCTAGTTTGAGAACGATTTATTCCCGTCCGCCCATTAATATCCAACAAAAAGCCACTTCGTCGACTATACGAAGTGGCTTTTTTCCTCAATGTTTATCTATTGTTTCTTTTGATAAGTTTTTTCCCATTTCCGCATATTGCACAAACACGCGTGCGAGTTCGCGTAGACGGTCATGTACATCTTGATCGACAATGACATTTCCTTCACCAAAGTGATGGGTCGTTGTGTACACATAATTAGGTGTAACAAGACAACGGAAGTAATCAAGGATTGGCTTTAATTGATTTTCAACAACTAAATGATGTTGATAAGTCCCACCATTAGCAACAATAGATACAGGCTTATAGCGCATCGTGCGTGGATGCAATAAATCAAACGTATTTTTCAAGACACCCGGAATGGATCCTTGGAAAATCGGCGTAGCTAACACATAGCCTTCCGCTTCTTCAAACTTACGCACGAGGAGGCGCATGTCATCATTGTATTTTTCAAGTGGGCGTCCATCGACGAACTGATGTTCAAAATCAGAAAGCTTCAGGATTTCAAGTTTTAACTCCCCATTTAATTGTTCAATATATACTTTCACTTGCTCTAAAATAGCTCCAGTTTTAGACCCAATAATTGTCCCGTCTATTAGCAGAATTTTCATGTTCATCCTCCTTACATACTTTCTTATATGGTTATTGTATCAAATATCAAAGCCTTGCCCTAAGCATAGAGCTCTATATAAGTGAAAGTTCATTCTTTCGGCTGAACTTTGTTAAGCGATGTGCTGCTCAAATTCAATTTATCTATTAAGAGTGAATCAAACATGCAAGTACCTTGAGATTAATTTTTTTAGCTTATTTTATTTGAGCAATTACTTCAGACTCATATATCGCTACGGTTCTAGATTGTGGTTCTAATGCCTTTTGCATCATTGCAAATGCTACTTGCTTCGCTTCGATTGCCAGGTATTTCTTTAATGGTCCAATGAAAAAAGATTTTAATAGTTTCATCATCGTTGCCCCAAATTGTTCGCCTAAACGAAACTCTTGGCGATCACCTATTAATAAAGAAGGTCTAAATATAGACACATGTGGAAGCGAAAGCTCGGATACTTTTTCTTCCATAGCCCCTTTGACTCGGTTGTAGTGAACTGAGGATTTCGGATTTGCGCCCATTGCTGAAACGACTAACATATGGTTCACGCCTTGTAACTGCGCATTTTTCCCCATTTCAACGGGAGCAATTAAGTCTACTTTCTCAAATGCCTCTTTTGAACCTGCTTTCTTCTTTGTCGACCCTAAACAACAAAAGAAATCATGGACCCCTTCGAAGTCATTATTTGTTACTTGATCTAGATTTTTTATTTTTGTCACTAATTTTGGATGACTATAGGAAAATTCTTTACGGACAATGATTATTACCTTTTCGTATGCTTCATTTTCACAAAGAAACTTGACCAAATGTGAACCTGTAAGGCCTGATGCGCCTGCTACCATTGCTATTTTGTTCCCCAAAATCAACACTCCATTCTTAATGGCCTACTAGTTTAAGTTTACCATATGAACATGCAAATTCTGAATATTTACTCATACGGAGTAACTATTTCCCATACGTTAAATAGAAGATGAAAGGTGGGAATGAAATGAGTAACCAAATTCAACAAAAGACCATTTTATTTACGATCGGGCGTGCTGGCTATCCTGTAACGAGATGTATACACTTAGCAAAATTGCTAGCATCTCACCGTATTCTATTTGCTGCTCCCGTGAAACAAACAGTGGTCCTTCAAACGCTCGATCAAAAAGGGTTTGCCCCTCTCTCATATGCAAGAAAAGCTGATTTGAAGGCATTACTAGAAGAATATGAACCCGATGTAGTCATTTCAGATGGCTGTGATACTGACATCGACGAAGGTAAACTTTTATCTTCACTCGTTCCGGTTACATTACATTTTGACGACTTTGGTGAAGGAGGAAAAACCGCAACGCGTGTCGTTCAATCCTTGTACCGTGAAGATCGTGAGCCAGTTCCTTCCCATTATGTAACGGGGCCAAGTGGATTTGTGGTCCCTGACGAATTAGAACCTTATGCAAATTCAGGTTTAAAACAAGTTACTACTCTTCCTCTTCCACATGTCGTCGTGACATTTGCAGATGACGATGCAGATAACTTGTCGTATCGAACACTACGTCATTTATTACATTTACAAATTCCGCTTGCCATTACCGTCGCTCTTCATTCGAGTTATCATCATAGTCGCGATGATTTGAAATTAATGGCATTAGGACGCAAGCAATCACGAATTGTAGAGTGTGACGACCCAATCCAACTTATTAGTGAATCTGATTTAGTTATTTGCGATGCTAGCTTCACTCCTTACTACGTAGCTGTTATTGGTAAACCTTGTATCGTCATTGCGGAAGACGAAAAAGAAGCGCAACAAGCTTTTCCTAGAGAATCAAATGGTTTCATCTATTTAGGACTTGGTCGCAAACTAAAACAATCCCATTTGCAAAATGCCGTAATGGAGACGATTCTTCATCCAAAACGCAGTTTGCGTGCGGTTAAAAAACAATTAGCGTTAAAGTTACCTTTAAATAATCTCAACATGCAACAATTTTTAGAAAGAACCATACAAGAAGAAGCACGAGAAATCACCAAATAACCGCAATATGTGATACAATGTGATAAAAGAGGGTTTCTCTTATATGACTTTACAACAAATTCAAACACAAATTGCCGAATTAAAGATGGACTATATACGGTTGCAAGGCGACATGGAAAAGATGGAGTCCACTGGGCACCCTGCCATGATTGAACAAGCCGAGCAACGTTTAGGAAACATGGAAGTACAACTCGCAGAACTAAACAAAAAACTCGCGGCGCTGTAACAAGCCTGCGAGTTTTCTTTGTTCAGTTTCGGCTATCAGTATAAATAAAAACATTTTCTTGCACCCTTTTTAGTGCAAGTTGCGTTTTTCTAATGGAGGAATGAAAACATGGCATTATTAACAGTTGATAATTTAGGTCACACATTTGGTGACCGTACACTATTTAAAGACGTATCATTCCGCTTAGTTGAAGGAGAACACGTTGGGTTAGTTGGAGCAAACGGTGTCGGTAAATCGACATTGATGAGCATTATTACAGGTGAAATCATTTATGATTCTGGTAAAGTGGAGTGGCTTCCAGGTACTCATTACGGTTATTTGGATCAGCACACACTTTTAGAACAAGGAAGATCTATGCGCGATACCTTGAGTGATGCGTTCCTACCTCTTTACAAAAAAGAAGCAGAAATGAATGAAATCACTGGCAAAATGGGTGATGCAACACCTGAAGAATTAGAAGTGCTTCTCGAACAAATGGCAGATATTCAAGATGCCTTAGATGCAGGTGACTTTTATACACTTGACATGAAAATTGAAGAAATAGCACGTGGTCTTGGTTTAGATGCAATTGGACTAGACCGTGAAGTATCTGCTCTTTCAGGTGGTCAGCGTACGAAAGTATTGCTAGCTAAATTACTACTTGAGAAACCAAAAGTATTGCTACTTGATGAGCCGACCAACTATTTAGATGAAGAGCATATTGGCTGGTTAACAAATTATTTGAAGAGCTATCCTCACGCTTTTTTGCTTATTTCTCATGATACTGAATTTATGAATGGCATCGTAGACGTCATTTTCCAATTGGAATTCTCAAAACTGTCTCGCTTTACGGCGTCGTATGAAAAGTTCCTTGAGCTTGCAGAAATTAATAAACGTCAACATATTGATGCTTATGAAAAACAAAGAGATTTAATTAAGAAAACAGAAGACTTTATCGCAAAAAATAAAGCCCGTTACTCCACGACAGGACGTGCAAAATCTCGTCAGAAGCAACTTGATCGAATTGAGCGAATTGACCGTCCTGAAACAGCTGCGAAGCCTCAATTTGCCTTTAAAGAAACGCGTAGTCCAAGTCGTTATGTAGTGGAAGCGGAAAATTTAGTCATTGGCTATGATAAAGCCTTATTACCTCCCTTATCGTTTACAATTGAACGCGGGGAAAAAATTGCGCTCGTTGGTATGAACGGTGTTGGTAAATCGACGTTACTTAAAACGATGTTAGGCAAAGTCCCTGCACTCGGTGGTAATGTAAGACGTGGAGATTTCTTAACCACAACTTATTTCGAACAAGAAGTAAAAGCAGACAATGTAACACCGATTGAAGAGATTTGGAAAACGTATCCTAGTATGGAACAAAGCCAAGTACGAGCTGCATTAGCACGTACCGGTTTAAAAAATGAGCATATCTCACGACCAATGAAAAGTTTAAGTGGTGGCGAGCAAGCAAAAGTGCGTCTATGTAAGCTAATGATGGAAGAAAGCAATTGGATGCTTTTTGATGAACCTACCAACCATTTAGACATACATGCTAAAGAAGAACTAAAGCGTGCCATGACTGCATATAAAGGTACGATTGTATTAGTCAGTCATGAACCGGATTTTTATGAAGATTTAGTTACGAAAGTATGGAATGTTGAAGACTGGTTCCAAACCGGTGTCCATGTAGAAGAATCAAAATAAGCTAAAAGGCCGCTGAAGTTCAGCGGCTTTTTTTATGTTACTCGTTTCTGAGAGTTTTTACTTTATCTCTTTTACGACGCGGTTATCGAGGATTCGTTATGCGATAACTCCATTTCACACGAGGACAACTCGTATTCACAGTGCTTTATCTGAAATTCGTATTCCGTTATCTAATATTCACCTTTTTCACACAATTTAACATACTTGACTATATCCATTCAAAAACCGTCGCAAATAAAGTTGAGGCCACTGAAAAACTTACGTTATCAAAATTTGTAAGTGTGTTTAAATTGAAAAAGGCGACATGTCGTATTGCTTACTCTGATTCCATCAGTAAGGACATAATTCGTTTGAGGTTTACGGCAATTATCACCATGGCTCCTTGCATCTGCATACAAAATAGACCTGCATATGATATTTGAACATGCAAATCGGCGGCACTGCATTGAGTCCGTTATCTAGACACTATTTATGTTTCAATTCTTCGAGCATAAAAGAAAAGGCGACGACGAGTTCATTGATTTGGCCTAGCGTATTATTTTCTAGGACAACGATATCGTAAATCGCTATAAATGGACTAATATTTAAAGATTCTTGATTGGAAATCATCGGGATATCACACGAAATTAGTACACAATCAATCCTTTTCTCTACAAATTGAGGAAAGGATTGCTTGTTTAGATTAAAAAACCGGCACATTCTGTTAGATTTTGAACAGACAAAGGAACCACACCTTTTTTAAATGAAAGTTAATATCTGTACAAGTGATTGAAGTGGAAGGTGGCGACTCCGGCGGGAAAAGCGAGACTGACGAGACCCCGCAGGTAGCAAGGCGGACGAGGAGGCTTGGCGATCGCCCCGCGGAACGCGTCCACCTGTAACGGAAATCACACCTTTACTAGTCCATAAGCTAAGAAATTATAAATTGAATCTTTCAGTGTCTGGGGTTTCTCAAGTTAATATGTTGTTACTTTTATTGATTTTTGGAATGTATAAATCCAGCGTTGCCACCACGTGAAGTCATCTTGAAACTCTTCCATGTCTACCGTGTACATAGCGTCTTCATTGTTCCAAATACGTTCGAAATAGTCTTCCATTTCACCGACGAGTTCACTGTCGTTTGGCGCGACGACCCGCATATTGCTCTCAAGGTTGTAATTATCAAGTGTGCGTTCCGTATAGTTACCAGATCCACTTGAAATTACCGTCTGGTCGTCTGTTTGAATCCAAATTGCCTTTGTATGGTACTGTCCAATTACGGCATTGTACCAACGAATGTTTATCTTGTCTTTCGTATCTTCCACCATCTCTTGGACTACAGGACGATTCGGCAATCCTGATTTTTCTTGGCCAAATGAGTTTTCGTTTGGATCCAAAATCATATTAACTTCAACTCCACGATTTGCTGCATCGATTAAGGCATTAACGATATCGCGTTTTGCTATGAAGAACATACCCAGCCATATCTTATCGCCTTTTTCGGTATTAGCCAAATCTGCAAGTAAAGCGTCCAAAATCTTTTTCTCCGTTACATATTGAACTTCATATTCCCCGTCACTTTCTTCCACTTTTGCACGCGGTAGTTCAGGTCCACCAGAGAATAATGAAACTGCTTCTTCAGCTTCTAAAATATCATTTATTATTGGTCCAGTTACTTTTAATGCAATGTTACCGTGGAATCCACTTGCATCGTGAGGATTTGAAGAAGTCACCATGGCTTCTTTATCTGTCACTACTACTTTTCGATGGTTTGCTTTTATGTTTAGTAATGTCATATATGAGGCAATTGTCATTTTAGGCGCTTCGCTCGCCGTCGCATTCGCAATCCAACCTTTCCCACCTATATCAAACCATTGGAAGAACGTTCGGTGAATTCCTGAATAAATAGGTGTAGAGTCGCGCAATTGTTCTATATCGGTATAAACAATTTCAACTCCGGCATCTCGCATTTTTTTAAACCATTCATTCTCATATGATCCATAGCCACGATTAAGTGGATCAGTAATAAACACCACTGGCATATCAGGATTTTCTCTCTTTTTATTTGCTAGTGTTGTAGATAGCGTGTCCGCAATTTTAGGGAAATCTACTTTCTCATCGTAATATCCGTCAAACGAGAAAAAATCAACGACAACAAAGTCATCTGCTTCTTTAATCATTGTATTCACTGCATCAAAAATATGGTTTTCATGCACCATGTCCTTGCCTTTTTGATCTTGCGCATACGTCAAATCCGTAATAAAGTCTACTGCATCTGTTTTATGTAACTCTCCATCGTACGAAACACCTTGTGGCAATGGTTTAAATGTGTGCCACAAAATAACAGCAATATAAATAAGAGACAATACGCCTAAAGAACCTATAACAATGCGTTTTCTTTTGCTCCATTGTTTGCGTGTTTTGTTGACCATATACGTTTCCCCCTTTGAAACTTTGTCGTTTATTATTCCGTTATTCCCTTGTTGGTGCATCAGCAAACCAGATGGAACTTCTAATTCCATACATTTTATTTGGAATAATGAGCAAATAATGAGCAGTAGTTTCCTTCAGTATTTAACTACTACAACGTGGAACGTGATTTTTACAACCAAAGTGCTCAAAATTACTACGTGAACGTCAATTTTTACAACGTCACCTTCTTTAATTACAACTGAGCTTTTAACCGCTTATTTTATCTCCTTAAACACAAAAAATCACAGTCAAAAGTGACTGTGATTTCATTATGCAGGCAGATATTCAACTGCATTAGTATCCGCTATCATCATTTCTTTTAAGCGTTGTTTTGCACGGAAAAGACGCGATTTAACAGTCCCAATCGACACTTTCATCAATGCTGCGATTTCAACTAGTGAATATTGATATACATAAAAGTAAAGTACTGTTGTTTTGTATATGTGATCTAACGCCGAAATTTTTTGCTGAACCATTTGCGACAAATCGTCTTTTTCAAGCATATCTTCTGTACTTAGTGAATGGCTTGGAATTAAATCCAGTACGGGAACATCTAGTTGTTCAGGTTGATTTATAATATGCTTGCTGCGACGTACTGTTTTACGGTAGCGATCGCGGAAAGTATTCAAACATATTGTTGTTAACCAAGCTTTAACATGATCAACATCTTTTATGTATGCTTGATAGCGTACAACCTTTACCCACACTTCTTGCATTAAGTCTTCGGCTTCAGTTTGATTGCGCGTTAACTTTAAACATAAGTGATATATATAACGCTGATAGTCTTCGTAAACTTTCTCTAATTGATCGTTCATAAGGTTCGTCCTCCTTTCGTTTTTGCTGTTAACTATATATTGCCAAAAACGAACCTTACTCTCTATCGTATTCACTTTCATATTTCTTACATATGTGTAAGGTTGAAACGCGGAGAGCCCCAATCAGAGATTTTGTACAACCTGGAACCTTACTGCATCAACCTGGAAGCACACTCCGTCAACCTGGAAAATATCCAAGACAAGAAAAAAAGTGTTAAATGACGATTAGTCATTCAACACTTCTTCATTGTCTTTAATTGTGACAGTTAATTGTAAGATACGGTTACGATCCATTAAATTCACTTCAAAATGAAGATTATCATAACTAAACTGCTCACCGTTTTCTGGCATATGTCCCAACTGTTCCAAAACAAATCCACCGATTGTATCATGATCATTTGGAACTTGAACTTTGAACATTTCGTTTACATCTTCAATTTCTAATCGACCATGACAAATGAGACGAGTTTCATTCATTTCATAAACTAAAACATCTTCGTCTTCATCTGATTCATCTTCAATTTCTTGACCAATCATTTCTTCAATAATGTCTTCATGCGTCACGATTCCAAGAGTACCACCATATTCATCAAGGACGATCGCCATATGTTTTTTCTTGGTAAGCATTTGTTTGAAAACTTTTTCAACACTCACAGATTGAACAACAAACAATGGTTCACGGTCAATTAATTCGTGCATTTCCATTGTAGGATCCATCGACCATTCAATCAGCGTTTTCGAATAAAACATTCCCACAATATGATCCATACTTTCTTCAAACACTGGGTAGCGCGTGTAATAATGTTCCAAAATAATATCACGTGCTTCTTCATATGTAGAGTTCATTTGAATACCGACTATTTCTGTACGATGAGTTTCTAGTACATCTTCAACGTCTTTATGAGGGAAATCTAGAACGCCTTTTAATCGTTCAGACTCATCTTCTTGGAATGTACCTTCTGTTGATGCGATATCTACCATCGTTCGCAGTTCTTCTTTTGTTAAAGTTGCTTGTTTAATTGTGCCCTTAGAGATAATACGAATGAAAATATTTGTAAACTTCGCAATTAAAAATGTGATGGGGCGAAGAATTTGAACAAGAAATGCAATAATTGGTGCTACTATATACGAAATACGATCTGAAAATGTAACAGCTATTGTTTTTGGGAGTACTTCACCAAAAATGATAATAGTTACTGTTAATATTGTCGTCGCAATTGCGATATTCCAATTATACTTCAATACAATAAATGTCAATAATATAGGCATCAAAATGTTAACAATATTATTTCCTATTAAAATTGTCGTAATCATACGGTCCGGCTTAGCGAGTAACATGAGGAGTTTTTGCGACATTCGGTCCCCATGCTCAGCACGAAGCTGAACCTTCATCCTATTGACTGCCGTTAATGCTGTTTCACTTCCCGAGAAGAAAAGTGATAAAACTAAACAAATGGCTAAACTTAAAAATTCCATTAACCGTGTTTCCTCCTATATGAGTCAAAAAAGTTCCCGCTCAATTTCTAGTAGTCTCATCATATCATATTGTGAATTTTAACGTCTCTTTTGTGTCTCTATAAATCGTTGTGCTATACTATTTCCATTATCGAAACTTTGCGAAAAGAGGAATTTTATGAGTCATTTACAATCATTAAATACTTATTTTGAAACGAAAAGAGAAGTACATTTAGATGAATTAAAACAATTTTTACGTATTCCAAGTATCAGTGCAATCTCAGCTCATAAACAAGACATGAAAACGGCTGCTGAATGGTTAGCTGACTCTATGAAAAAAATCGGATTAGAAAACATTTCAATTGATGAAACAAAAGGACAACCCGTTGTTTATGCAGATTGGTTACATGCAGAGGGACTGCCTACTATTTTAGTTTATGGACATTATGACGTTCAACCTGTGGACCCATTAAATTTGTGGGAATCGGAACCTTTTGACCCTCAAATTCGTGACAATAAATTGTTTGCACGTGGTGCGAGTGATGATAAAGGACAAGTTTACATGCATCTAAAAGCAATTGAAGCTTTATTGCAAACGGATGGCAAGCTTCCAGTAAATGTGAAATTCTGTATCGAAGGTGAAGAAGAAATTGGTAGTCCTAACTTACCTGACTATTTAATGACGAATACAGATAAACTTGCTGCAGATATTATTGTTATTTCCGATACCGGTATGCAAGGGCCAGGGGAACCAGCTGTATGTTATGGTTTACGCGGTTTGGCTGGTGTTCAAATTGAAGTTAAAGGTGCAAAAAGTGACCTTCACTCTGGGCTCTACGGTGGCGGAGTTCAAAATGCGATTCATGCATTAGTAGAAGTACTTGATTCTTTCCGTGATGAAGAAGGAACGATTCAAGTAGAAGGTTTCTACGACAATGTTATTCCCCTTAAAGATGAAGAACGTACAGCATATGCTTCACTTAATTTTGATGAAGAGGCATTAAAAGCTGAGCTTGGTGTAGACGCTTTATTTGGTGAAAAGGGTTATACCTATACAGAGCAAACATGGGCTCGACCAACTTTAGAAATCAATGGAGTTTTCGGTGGATTCTCTGGTGAAGGCATTAAAACAGTACTTCCTGCTGAGGCTGGCGCTAAAATCACGTGTCGCTTAGTACCCAATCAAGATCCAGATGAAATTGTAGCGAAATTAACAGCACATATCGAAAAATATAAACCAATTGGTGTTTCAGTTGAAATAACAGAGTTTGATAAAGGTAAACCATTTATCACGCCATTTGATCACCCAGCAATTCAAGCTGCAGGGCGTTCTTATGAAAAAGTATACAATGTGCCAACAGCTTACATTCGCGGTGGAGGCTCGATTCCTATCGTCGCTGCATTTGATGAAATTTTAGGACTCCCTGTAGTGCTTATGGGCTTCGGACTATCTTCTGAAAACATTCATGCACCAAATGAGCATTTCCATTTAGAAAACTTTGATCAAGGGCTTCGGGTGATTGGCGATTACTATTATGAAATCGCTCAATTTACTAAAGAGGATTTGAAGAAGTAAGAAAATGAAAAAAAGTATACACAAGCTCGCTGGTAAGCCTCATTGAAATGAGAGCTGTAAGCGGAAGTGTGAACCATACATTATAAAAATCCCGATTCTCCGCATAAGTTGCGATGAATCGGGATTTTTTAGTTTGAACCGAAGAATGTAATGAAATCTTCGACATCTTTACGAGGTTTTGCTTTTGGCATTTCATCATAATAACCAAATTGAAGCATGCTTATGATGCGTTCTCCTGGATTTATGCCAAGAGCTTCACGGAATTTTGGTGCATCTATAAATGGAGGTGTTTTCCAACAAGCTCCGATTCCCAAGTCCCATGCTAATAATTGTGCATTTTGAATGTAGCTACTAGTAGCTGCATAATCTTCCAATCTTTCTTTTTGACGCACATCTTCTTTAACAACGACAAATGCATAAGCTCCTGCAGAAGTGAATTTCTTCATTTGTTTTGTTAATTCATCTTCAGAAAGGTCTTTCCACTTCGCAACACCGAAGTCTCGTAATACTGTATGAAGTTCTTTCAATTCCTTATCACAAGCAACAACCATTCTCCATGGTTCACGATTCCCGTGATTTGGTGCCCATTTTGCATCTTCTAATACGGCTAAAAGTGTTTCACGTTCTACTGGTTGTCCATTAAAGTTTTTAATTGAGCGACGTTGAAGTATTGCGTCACGTACTGATAATGATTGTCCATTCATATGTTTAAGTTCCCCTTTTCATTAACAAGTTAAAATCAAATGTGTGCGACTGCAGCAAAGATAATTAAATGAAAAATTTGATTGACCATTGCTTGCAATCATTTTCGAATATATCGGAAGAATCACAACGTAAACAAACTTAGATAAATTGCTTATGCTTTAGCTGATTTAGGTATTCTTATACTCGCAGATCGGTGTACGGTATGGCTTCACTATTCTGAACATCAACAACTATGGACTATTGTAGCACATGGCATAGAACCTGTTATCATTTATGACAAAAGTGGGTTCATTGTCATAGTTTTTGACTGGCAAATTCAATAGTTATAGAAAATGAAGATAAGTGCAAAATTTACAGATAACGACTTCGAAATGTTGACTTTAGCAGCTTCTTATTCAGCCAAGCCGTCGCGTCTCAAAAGAACAAACTACTTCTTTGAGACAATTGAATAACACGGTTCATTGTGATTTATGTGGAGTTGCTTTTGAAGTGAATTTCGATTGCTATGTTGAAATGCTCATTATAATAAACCCTTCCATGGCAACTTTCCTTTCGAATGAATCAACTTTTGCTCTGACTGGGGCAACTTCCCTTCTGAATGGGTCAACTTTTGCTCTGATTGGGGCAACTTCCCTTCTGAATGGGGCAACTAACCAATTGTCTCCTAATTAAAACAAGAAAGAGCCATTCCTTTGCGATGCCTCTTTTTCTAGCAAGCTGTGAATATGTTTTTGTTATTCCCCAAAGCACTGTTTTCCTTCATAATAGGAAGAAAGTATTTATGGAGGGTTCGCATGATTGTCTATTTCTTAGCGAGCTATTTATTTGGCAATATTTTGACAGCTTGGTGGATTGGAAAATACTATAAAACCGACTTACGCAGCCATCGTAGTGGAAATTTAGGTGCTCGTAATGCTGGAGCAGTGATTGGAAAAGCAGCATTTCTTTTGACATTTTTAGGTGACGCTTTGAAAGGTGTGCTCATTATTTTAGCGGGACGCTATCTCAGCTATCCGGAATGGGCAGTTGCTATGGGTGGATTGCTTGTTATTTGTGGTCATTTGTTTCCATTTTGGTTAAAAGGAAAAGGTGGGAAAGGAATCGCTACTTTTGTTGGTATCGGACTCACTTTTAACATTTTATTTGCGATTGCTTTTAGTGTTGCATTTTTTCTTGTTATTCCATTCATTCGAAGTGCGACTCTCAGCATGATTTTTGCGTACTGTGCGTATATTGGTTCAGTCTTCTATTTTAATGAAGTACTACATGCTTGGCCTATACTGATTGTCATCTTACTCATAATGTATCGTCATCGGTTTGACTTCAAACAATCTTTTGATGAAAAAAAATGGAAACGCGCTTAAAATTCATTATAGTTTCAATAGCTTTATCTACAATGAAACCTAAGACCTTAGCTTGAAAATACTTTTCATGATATAATATAAAATAGTCAAAATCTTTAATTAAAGATAGGATGTTTAATTGATGACAAAAAAACCAATTGCTTGGGTTGTCGATAGTACCGCTTATGTTAGCGATATACTTGCTGCCCACCCTGATGTTCATGTTGTTCCACTAACCATTCATTTTGGACAAGAACAATTTGCTGATGGAATAGATTTAACATCTGACCAGCTGTATGAACGCATTCGAAAGGCAGAAGAATTCCCAAAAACTTCACAACCAGCAGCCGGGGAATTTTCCAAGTTATACGAAAAAATTAGTGAAAATTACGAAGCGATTATCGCTGTACATGTCTCTGCAAAGTTGAGTGGAACAATTTCTTCCTCTAAATCTGGTGCAGAAATTGCCGAAGTTCCTATGGAATGTGTTGACTCACTTGCCCTATCTTCAGGAATAACCAAACTCGTAGAACGCGGAATTATCTTGCAAGAACGTGGTATGAAACTAGAAGAAATTGCAACTCAATTACGTAATGAAGTGAAAAACTTCCGTAATTACATTCTAATTGGTAACTTAAACCAACTTTACAAAGGCGGGCGTATGAGTGGGCTTCAATTTTATCTAGGCAGCTTACTGAAAATTAAACCAATCATTCACTTAAATGAAATAGGTGAATTAAAAGCGCTCGATAAAGTTCGTTCTCATAAGAAGGCTCTTACCTATTTAGTTGATAAAGCTATTGAAGCTCACGAAAAAGACGGTGTTACTTCCATTGATTTGATGCACGGAAATGTTCTTGCTCAAGTAGAAGAATTAAAAAACTTAATTCACTCAAAAGTACCAAAACTTAAAGTACGTGTTGGAGAAATCAGTTCTGTACTTGCTGTGCATGCGGGTGAAGGAACAATCGCCGCTCTTTGGCATGTCCCTGCTGAATAACACCTAAAAGAGAAACAAGTTGGCAACAGAAAACCCTTGGAAATCCCAAGGGTTTTTTTCATGCAAACGAATCTTTAATGTGAAAAAATATATATTTCGTTTCATCTTGAAAAGCCATAGAATCTGTATATCGCCAGTTTCTCGCCCGACTATTATTTGTATGAGCATTAACTAGTGGTTCATTGCCATTAAATCCAGTCACTATTGTCGTGTGATCAAATCTTCCATCCCCTTGAAAATCATAACTGATGACATCTCCTAATTCTAAATCTCTGGCATTCGCTACTTTTACAGCTTTCAACCCCACAGTTGATGTGTCTAAATACCAACGAAGTGAGTGGGATGTAGTCCAACTAAAACTCCATGTTCCGCCTTGGATCCACCATCCTTTTTCACGATTTGGATATCCACGCATGGGTGCCCCCCCTGCTCTTAAACATTGCGAAATGTAATTTGTGCAGTCATCGTCGAAGCTAGGATACGCAGGATTATTTGAATTCCACCATTTGTTCGCATATTGAACAGCCGCCTGGCGATTGTACATGTAAGTTCCCCCCTTAGGAGAGATTATGTGACTAATGAATGAATTAGAAGAAATGGTTATTGTGAAGATACGCAAAATGATGGCTAGGTTATTGCTATTGGATTGAGTAGACGAATTCAGATACTACGAAAAGAAGTACCCTTCTTTCCAGGAAGAACTTTTGCTGAAAATTCCATTTAAAAACCACTCATGGAATCAAAGAGGCCACTGAAAAACTTACGTTATTAAAATTTGTAAGTGTGTTTAAATTGAAAAAGGCGAAATTTCGTATTGCTCACTCTGCATCCTTAAGAAAGGTTAAAATTCGTTCGAGGTTTACGGCGAATATGACAATGTCTCCCCTTGTATCTGCATACCAAATAGACCTAAATTTGATGCTACATCATACCCGTGTCTATGTTTCAATTCACTATTTATTGCTTCGATTTTATAGCTATAGCGGGATTTCGCTATTCCTTTAAATTCCTCACTACTTTAAAAGATCACTTTTTCCACCTGTTATTTAGTACACAACAAAAACAAGCAATCTTTTCCTCGACAAATTTAGGAAAGAATTGCTTGTTTAGATTGAAAAACCGGCACATTCTGTAAGATTTTGAACAGAAAAATGAACCTCACCTTTTTTAAATGAAAGAACATAATTGTTTATTAGATTGGTAAAATCCATTCATAAAATAAATAGAAAGAATTCATAACCACATCTATACTGGTTCTAATAAATGGAATTATGGTAAAATCTCCAATCGGAGTTAATATCACGATTAAAAATAGGATTGAACCATACATCTCTAAAGGACGAAGTTTCATCTGAATTTTTGCTGAAAATAAGCTAGACACGATACGATACCCATCTAAGGGAGGTAGTGGTAATAAATTAAACACACCTAACACCACGTTCAGAGAAACAAAGATGTTAAGAAATTCTCCTACTGAAACGCTAACTGGATTAAAATACCAAATACTAAATCCGACAAAGGCTAAAACAAAATTACTAAGAGGTCCGACTAAACTAACAATAATGGATTGAATGCGTCTTGTAGAAAAATAGGTACTATTAATCGGTACAGGTTTTGCCCATCCAATCCCTGCGATAAAAATTAATAGGGTCCCAACAAAATCTAGATGTTTCAGTGGGTTTAGTGTTACTCGTCCTTGATTTTTTGCTGTGTCATCTCCAAATATTGATGCCATCCAAGCGTGCATAAATTCATGAAGTGTAAAGGCGAATACCAATGTGATTACTACATACGGAATCTCTGTTAATGAAAATGCTAAAAATTCTATCTTGTCCGCCTGCCTTCAAACTTTTTGAGTAGCCGCTTCACTAATTATTTAAAGCTTTCTTAAAGCTAATGTATCATTTTAACAGTTGGATTTCACCAACAATTTTTCTGTTTAACAGACAACATATTTTATTCAAATAAAAAAACAGGGTTGTTCAAGGCTTTATACTACATACAGTATATCCAGAACAACCTCACGGGAAAGTATCGTCCAAATCAAAGTTAGACTGGACACTTCTTCAATGCAAAAGGCATTCACAATAGTAAGTGCCTTTTTTACTTATAATGTTTTTTTATAAACTCTAATTCTTCTTCATAGCTGAGAATGCCTGTCGCTCGACCAACATTTCCTCCTTGTAGCTCCCAAATTTCATTATGTTCATCGTCTATTTGAGAAAAATCATTTTCCGACCAACGTGTTAAAATCCTTAAATACAATCGCCAATTTGTATATTCACTCTTGTTAGTTTCAATTACCTCAATTAATCGCGTTACTCGTTCTGCAGTTAAAGGAAGGAGACTCCATTTTTTGTCTGCTTCAATTTTTTGATGAGACATAGCATGAATTGCGTTAGCAACTTGATAATCTAACATAGTCATTGGAAATTCTTCTACGATAGGCTTCTTCATCACTTCATTTACTTCAATAATCTTTCCTCCATCTTCGGTTGTTTTTTCTGTAATAGTCCCTTCTTTTTTTTCAATCGGAAGATCTTTTCCAAAAATACCAAAACCGATAAAACCTAGAGAAACTAGAACAGCTATACTTAAAGCAATTTTTTGAAATTTAGTGAATTTGAATTTTTTAATTAATTCTTTCATATTTCACTCCCAATAAAATTTAATACACGTACGTCAATAGGCGCGAATCTTCCAATAATTTAGAAACACTTTGTATGAGTAAACTATTCATAAACTACCAATCGCCTCTTTCACATAAAAAATAAGATTATATTTCCATTTTAATGTTAAAAACTTGCATTGCAAAGATATTGCTTTTAAAGGAGTGGAAATATCACCAATAATTGTACATTACTTTCCAATCTTATGGTTATTTTTTAGTAGATATAATATAAGTTGGTTCAGTTTAAAGAATCAAACTTAATTTCATACTTACAAAATTAGTAGTTGGAAACGCCACTTAAACAAAAAAGCATTTACTTAGTCTTTTCAGATTAAGTAAATGCTTTTTTTATGGAGACTATCGGGATCGAACCGACGACCTTTTGCATGCCATGCAAACGCTCTCCCATCTGAGCTAAGCCCCCTTGAACTAAATAATAAATAGTCTATACTTTTGGGTAAAGTAATTGACTTGTGTGTGAACTTTCATCTGAGCTAATACGCTAGAGCCATATATTTGTTACAATATGTATTATATAACAACATTAGTAGTGGATTCAATAGGCGAGAGGGTGTTGAGATGCCAAAAGTTCAGCAACATGCAGAACGTGAGATTCTAGATCCTATAGCTCTATGCGATTCAAAAGGAAATTTAAACCCTGCAGCTATTGGATTTTCGCGAAAATCATTAATTGATAGTAATTTATCAGGTCATTTTATGCGTAAGAAAAAATGGAATAATTGGTGTGTCTTTGGAGAAGATATTATGTTTTCAGCGTCCATTCGCCATATGGATTATGCTGTAATTTGTAGTGTGTACTTCTTAGATTATGAAACACAACGATATTTTGAGAAATCGATTACGGTTTCATTAGGGCAACGCATTCATATGCCTAATCAAGTCCTAGAAACGATTACGTTTTTTGATAATGAAATGAGTATTCAACTTTTACATATGCAAGGTGAAACACATATGAAAGTGACGATTTCAAATTTTGATGGTGAATTTCTTCATGCAGACTTACAAATTGAGCATCCTGTTAATGATGAATCTTTAAATGTAGTAATTCCGTGGAATCGACATTTATTTCACCATACGGCAAAGCACTATACTTTGCCGACAAGTGGATTTGTCAAAGTTGGTGACAAACGGTACAACTTCAATTCAGAAGATAGTTATGCTGTACTTGACTATGGTCGAGGGGTTTGGCCAAGAAAGGCTTCCAGGAAATGGGCTTCCGCTTCTCAACGGTTGGGAAACCAGCGTATTGGACTCAATTTTGGTGGAACATGGACAGATGGTACTGGCATGACTGAAAATGCTGTATTCGTTGACGGACAAGTATCAAAAATTTCAGAAGATGTTATTTTCACATATGACAAAAATGATTTAATGAACCCTTGGCATATTCGTTCTAAGTTTTCATCAGATGTTAATTTGACGTTTACTCCTTTTTTACAACGTGAAGCAAATATTAATATAGGATTCGTCAATTTGAACGGTTATCAAATGGTTGGATATTTTAACGGTTTCGTTCATTTACACGACGGTTCCTGTTTATTCATCACAGAATTACTAGGAAGTATCGAAGATCATAAAGCAAAATGGTAGCTATTCGGCACACTGGCTATAGATGAATGCTATGCCGAAATCCTTCAATGCTATACATAAAAACTCCTCATCTCCCTTATAGTTCTAGGGAATGAGGAGTATTTTCGTCTATATAGAAATATATTGAAACCTATTTGTCTATCTTCCCTGCTTCCAAAACATGTTTCATTTTTTCGGGAAAATCAGTGAAAATTGCGTGGACGCCAATTTGTTGCAAAGCTTGTACATCCAATACTTCATTTACCGTAAACACGCGAATAATAGCTCCTTTTAACATGGCTTCTTTGGTCATCTTACGCAGAGCTGCTGGGTACGAAATATGCAGAGCATCTGCTGGGATAAAACGTGCATAATCATAGGCATCGACGAGCACATCCATTGTTACTAAAGCAACTTCGATAAGCGGAGCAGATTTTTTGAAATTCCGAACAGCTTCATGATCAAAAGAAGAAATTAGGACACGCTCAGCCAAGCCCATTTTTTCAACTAAATGGAGTACCTTGTCCCCCATGCCCTCATATTCGAAAATATCCGACTTCAATTCAATATTTAGATGATGTGCTGTATTTTGAAATATCTTTAATACTTCTTCTAGAGTAGGAATGGACTCTCCTTTAAAATCATCACCAAACCAATTCCCAAAATCGTAAGCACGTAATTCTGATAAAGTTAAATCCCTTACGAATCCTTTCCCATTAGATGTTCGATTAATAGATTCATCATGAATAACGACAAGTTTGTCATCCTGTGTTAAATGAACGTCTAGCTCTACTCCAAAAATCTCTAGTCGAGCTGCTTCTTTAAATGCCGCCAGTGTATTTTCTGGATGAGTACCTGACGAACCGCGATGTGCATATATTTTCATACTGTAGCCTCCTTAAATTTCTGTACGTAATGTCCACAATTCAGGGAAGAAATATTGATCCAACACTTTCTTTAAATAATGGACGCCTGAAGATCCACCAGTGCCTTTTTTAAAGCCAATAATTCTTTCCACTGTTTTCATATGACGGAAACGCCATTGCTGAAGACAATCTTCAACATCTACTAGCTTTTCCGCTAATTGATACAATTCCCAATAAGTGTCTACGTCTCGGTAAACAGTCGTCCATGCTGCCAAGACACTGTCATTTGGTTCATAAGGGGTTGATACATCACGTGAAACAATTTCTTCGTCTATTGGCAGACCTGCTCGAGCTAGCTTGCGAATCGCCGCATCGTATAGCCCGGGTTGATGGAAAGCTTCAGTCAATGTACTAAGTAACTCTTCATCTTTTTCGTAAATTTTTAACACATGTTTTGTCTTGTAACCAAGTGCAAATTCAATCATCCGATATTGATATGATTGGAAACCACTAGCGTTTGCGAGAGTAGATCGAAACTCCATATATTCTGCAGGTGTTAATGTCGCTAATACATCCCATGCTTGAATAATCTGAGTTTGAATCTTTGATACGCGAGAGAGTTGTTTAAACGCTGGCTGTAAATCATCTTTTTCAATATTAGTAATCGCTGCGCGAAGTTCGTGTAAAATGAGTTTCATCCACAACTCAGAAACTTGATGAATAATGATAAATAAGGCCTCATCATGGTGATCACTTAAGCCATCTTGTGCCGTTAACAGTTTATCTAAATGAAGGTATTCTCCGTACGTCATGTTTTCTTTGAAATCTGTATGTAATCCCGATTCGCCTTGTGCAGCAGGGTTTTGCCCTTGATCTAATGGCTTTTTTTCCATGGTATCATCTCCTTAAGTCTCTACTTTCGCTCATCTCGTCTAGCTGTAGTATGACATGTGACTAAACACTTTAACAGACTACTTGCATTTTTCGAAAATTCTTATTTTACTGATTTAACAAATAATGTTATAATTCAAATCTGTTTTCAAACCCCAACATCTTTTATTCATCACTTGCAGGACGCAAAATTCTTCATATTGGAGGACTGTATGACACAGAAACATCCTGATTTTGAGCAAGAACAAGAGCGCCTGACCTACACTAAAAACTATATGCAACAGTTACTAGACGAATCAAAACGAGATGTAAAATCTGCACAAGAAAATATTCGTCATGCCATGGCCGATCTCGATTATTTAGATTCCAGTTTAAGCTATACGAACATTTTAACAAATGCCCGCTTTTTCGAAATGGCCCGTTCTCAAAAAGAAGGGTTAGAAGCCATTCAGCAAAAACCTTATTTTGCGCGCATTCATTTCCAAAAAGACGGTGAAGACAGTGAAATGTTGTACATTGGTAAGACGTCTTTATTTCAACGAGAAACGCAAGAACCCATTATTGTCGACTGGCGCTCGCCTGTTGCCAATGTGTATTACGATGGACGTCTAGGCGATATTGAATATGACGTTCGAGAAGACACTTTTACTGGCCATCTATTTTCAAAGCGTCAATATACAATTGAACAAGGCGAGTTACAATCAGTTCGTGACATTGATTTAACGACCAATGATGAGCTTTTACAAGAAGCTCTTTCAGGTAAAGCAGATGTTCGTTTAACTGAAATTGTGTCGACCATTCAAGCTGAGCAAAATGAAATTATTCGGGCTCATTTAAAACAACCCATTCTTGTGCAAGGTGCAGCAGGTAGTGGAAAAACGACCATCGCCCTCCACCGAATTTCTTATTTTCTTTATACAATGGGTGAACATTTCCCAGCCGATAAACTGATGATTCTAGCTCCATCCAAATTGTTTATGGACTATATAGCAGATGTTTTACCAGAACTCGGGGTCAGTAAAATTTGTCAAACCACCTTCGCTGAATACGTCTTACAAGCAACTACTATTAAATTGAAACTAAAAGATTCAAACTTAAAGTTAGCTACTTTAACTGAACAAGACTTTCCAGATGAAATGATGCTGTGGCAATCTCATATGAAAGGCTCTCTTTTTTATAAAGAATTGATAGATGCCTATCTCAAAGATTACGAGAAATCAATCGCCGATCAATTCGAAGACCTTTTCATTGAAAAGTACCGTATTATGAGAGGTTCAAAATTGAAAAAATTATTTCTAGGTGACTTTTCCTATATGCCTATTGAGAAGCGCTTAGAACGTATCAAATTAATTGTACAATCTCACGTACGCCAAAAGAAAAAAGAAATTTTGTTCATGTTAAATAAGAAATATGATGACGCTTTAGATCAAGCGCTATTTGGAATCCGGGATGCCGCCAAGAGAAAATCCGAAGTCACTAAGTATATCGATGAACGTGACTACCGCATCCCTCTTATTGAAAAAGAGTCAAAAACCACTACGTCTGCTTATATGAAACGCTTTAAGAAAGCCAATATTAAAAAGATGTATCGCGACTTTGTCACGGCTGATGATTTCATATGTGAACATACAACTCAGTGGACAGACCAACAACGGCATGCTTTCCTTCAAACCCATTCAATCGAATCATGGGAATTAGAAGATTTAGCACCTCTGTATTACATGCATACTAGGTTGAGAAGCATTCCTGATAAATGGAAAATGCGCGTTGTTTTTATTGATGAAGTTCAAGATTATAGCATTTTCCAACTTGCCGCTTTAAAAGAAGGCCTTGAAACAGATATGTTTACGATGGTTGGAGATTTAGCGCAAGGTATATACAGCTATCGTGCCCTTACTTCATGGGATCCAGTCGTTGAATTATTCCCAAGAGCTACTTATAAAACTTTGCAAAAAAGCTACAGAACGACTATTGAAATTATGACAGTTGCCAATAGCATTTTAACGCAAATGGATGAAGACTTGCCATTAGTTGAACCAGTTGTTCGCCATGGTATTGATCCACAATTTTATGAAATGAGCGTACTTGAAGGCCAGCGAGTCGTTTCTTTGTTAGAGGAAATCCGCAGTCGTGGTCACCATTCAATTGCACTAATTTGCAAAACAACTTCACAAGCGAAGTTGATAGCCAATCAACTTAAGGATTTCCTTCCCATTCAATACTTGAACGATCACTCGGATATTGACCAGACAAAGTTACTCGTCTTGCCTAGTCATTTAGCAAAAGGGTTAGAGTTCGATGCGGTGTTGATTGTGGCGATTGATATACCTTTCCGTAAGCATTCAATCGACCGTAAACTTCTGTATGTAGCGATGACTCGTCCAATGCATGAATTGCATTTAATCGGACCAAGTAGAGAACACTTTTTATTGCCACCAACAACGAGTTAGTAAGTCACCTATTTAACGTTTCTTCCACTGCGGAGAAACGTTTTTTGTTTTACATTAAGGAATGAAAGTGACAGTCGAGATGAGAAGACCTACAAGTAGACCGGAAATAGCGACTGTGACGACTATGGTTTCCGGCTCGCTTTGGATGGCAAACCTGCTGCATCATAACCTAGGGAATGAAAGTGAAGGTCGAAATGCAAGACCTACATGTAGACCGGAAATAGCGAGTGTGACGACTATGGTTTCCGGCTCGCTTTGGATGGCCAACCTGCTGCATCATAACCTAGAGAATAAAAGTGAAGGTCGAAGTGACGCTGTCACTTCGACCTTCACTCGTTCCTACAGGCAATCTTGCGGCGGATGTGCATCCGTCGCTCGCCTACAACCTTCACGTGTACGGTTCGTTTATTTTGGTTTACGAGTGAAAAGATACCGTCTGTATAGAAACAGGTAGCCGAAGATGCAATTTCGGCTACTACTTGCTTATTATAAAGGGTTATACATTTCCACAAACCATAAAAGTAGGCGTTTTTCATACTGTAGTATGTCTCATTGTCAAAAGAAGAGGATTCTAGATCGTAAGATAGCTCAGTTGTAATTATTGAAGGTGACGCTGTAAAAAAGGAGTTCATTTTTTAATAGTGAAATACTGGAAACATGGTCCATCACTTCTCGTCACAAAAAAAGCTGGCGGAGGCATCCGACAGTACAAATCAAGTTTTTGCACCTAAATAATAGAAAGACTGCAGTGTTTAATGGCCCCGCCGCAGTAATTGGAGGGTTTTTCTGTGAGGGAAATATACACTTTCTTGTCGAGTGAAGGCTCAGTTGTAATTTTGAGGCGTCACGTTGTAATTATTGAAGGTGACGTTGTAAAAAAGAGAGTTCACGTAGTAAAAATCGAGCTTCTTGTTGTTATAGTTAAATTATGGAAGTTATATTTATTACTACTTTCCATCAAAAAATGCTGACGGGGGCATCCGACAGTACAAATCAAGATTTTGCATTTGAATAATGAAATGCTGCAGACTTGAAGAGCTACATGGTCTCGCCAACGTGTATGCAGTAATCTGCATAAAGAATAGATTACTGCACTCCCCCTCTTTCTCTCAAGTTAGTTGGAAACTGATAAGTTATGACAGTAGCCCATACCAAAACTAAATTAACTTGGTGAAACAACTATAAATTAAGAACCTTGTTATGTAACCTCCTCCAACAGGAAATTTGCAATTAGCGAAATGGCTACCATATAAGGGTTTACGCATTGTTTTGGGGTGGATTGAATGCTTTTGTTTACGCTCCGCTCCTAAATGAAAGAAGAAATCGCTAAGGACTGTTTCATTAACTAGTTTACTTTGCTAGTGAGACGAATTTTAAAAGCATCTTTCTTTTGCACAACATTTATCGGCCAAGTTGGCATGTTTATCGGTCAAATTAGAGATTTATCGGCCAAATACGCATGTTTATCGGCCAATTTAGAGATTTATCGGCCAAACACGTCTCACAACCTAGTTAACTTGCTGAAACAGCACATATTAAATTGAGCATTAGCCATAGAGAAAACGATGTAATGAAAGTGACATGGCTTTTATAGTAGGGTTTACACGCTGTTTTATAATAGACATTAAATGGTTTTTTCACGCTACGCTCCTGTTGGTATTTGCGTGCTATATAGTTTATAAATTAGAACGTACTGGTCTGACATAGGGGATGGATAGTGTGTGAAACCCTTCTTTCAAGTAACGCAGAGGTATCCTTTATAGTTTGCTACGAGTGGTCGAAATTGCATCTTCGGCCGCTTCTTATCAAGACAGACAGTATCCCTTCTCTCGTAAACCAAAATCAAACACCTGTGCACGGTCAGGTTGTAGGTGAGCGAAGGATGAACACCCGCCGCAAGATTGCCTGTAGGAACGAGTGAAGGTCGAAGTGACAACGTCACATCGACCTTCACTCTCATTTACTAGGTTATGGTGCAGCGGGTTGGCCATCCATAGCGAACCGGAAACCATAGTCGATACATTCGCTATTCCCTTTTTACATGTCGTTCTTATCACTTTGATCTTCACTTTCATTCTCTAGGTATGATGCAGCGGGTTGGCCATCCATAGCGAACCGAAAACCATAGTCGATACATTTGCTATTCCCTGTTTACATGTCGGTCTTATCACTTTGATCTTCACTTTCATTCTCTAGGTTATGCTGTAACAAGTTTGCCATCCAAAGAAAACCGGAAACCCATTCACACTCCCCTTTTTCAGTTGACACTCAATTTTATACTTAGCAATGGGCGTTACTTTATCCTTTTTCTCTTCCCCCCTTGCACGTCTCGTTAAATAAGTGTATCATTCAAATCGTAATCATTACTATTTATAAAACACTTAAGGAGCGAATATATGCAAACTCAAATACCAGTTACTGTTTTAAGCGGCTATTTAGGTGCCGGAAAGACCACGGTATTAAATCACTTACTTGCCAATAAAGAAGGTAAGAAAATAGCGGTCATTGTCAATGATATGAGCGAAGTTAATATTGACTCACAACTTATTCAAAGTGGCGGTTTCTCTCGCACTGAAGAAAAATTAGTTGAACTAACAAACGGCTGCATCTGTTGCACCCTACGTGAAGATTTAATGATTGAAGTAGAAAAACTAGCTAAACAAGGAGATATCGATTATATCGTCATTGAATCGACAGGAATTTCAGAACCAATTCCTGTAGCACAAACTTTTACCTATATTGATGAGGAAGTCGGAATAGACCTTACACAATATTGCAGACTTGATTCTATGGTCACAGTAGTAGATGCATTTAGCTTTTGGAGTGACTATGAAAGCGGTGAATCATTATTTGAACGCAAACAAACGGATGATGAGGAAGATGTGCGTGATGTATCAGACTTGTTAATTGACCAAATTGAGTTTGCGAACATTCTACTGATAAGCAAAACGGATTTAGTGACAGCTGAATTTTTAGATGCTTTTAAAGTGTTCCTTCTAAAAATGAATCCTAATGCCATCATAATTCCTATCGAAAACGGCGTAGTTCCTCCTAGCAAAATATTGAATCGTCAATTATTTGACTTCGAAGAGGCGAGTCAATCAGCAGGCTGGATGAAAGAATTAAATGAAGAACATATTCCAGAAACCGACGAATATGGCATTAGCTCGTTTGTCTATAGACGCAAGCGTCCATTCCACCCAGAGCGTTGGAATGCTTGGTTAAGTGCATTCCCACAGGAAGTCATTCGTTCTAAAGGTTTTTTCTGGTTGGCAACACGGAATGAAATGGCCGGCCTTTTATCTCAAGCTGGAAATTCTCTACAATTCCAAGGAGCGGGTAATTGGATAGCCGCTCTTCCTAAAGCAGAACAGCGCGAAATTATGTTAGAGGATGAAAGCATTGCAGCGAGATGGGATGAAGTGCACGGTGATCGCCAAACTGAAATGGTTTGGATAGGCCTGGATATGGATCGCGAAGACATTGAAGAACAACTTGATAGTTGTTTATTAACAGATGATGAAATGAAAATTGACTGGACAACTTTTGCAGATCCATTGCCTGCTTTTGTAGTTGCTGAATAATAGTTCGTTAAGATTCAAAACACCCACAACCTATTTAAAGGTTGTGGGTGTTTTCACGTAATAATCTACTTGAATAATCGGCTTGAATCCTGCTTTTTCATATACAGATAATGCTTTGTCATTGTCGATTTCTACGTCTAGCATGACTGCTTCACACACCATTCTTTGGCCTTCAGCTTTGGCAAATGCTAGTAGTGCAGACCCTATTCCTTGGCCCTGGTGTGATGGTTCTGTTGCTAAAGCTGTCACCCACAATATTTTGTTCTCTTCTACAACTGTAACGGTGCCGACTACTTCCTGCTGATTTTTCGCTACAAACACATGTCTAGAAGGATTCGATACGTTAAACTCTAGCATTGTGTGTACCTCATCTTCTGAATCGTCAAAAGCGCTCATTAATATTTGTGTAAGCTCTATTTTTTCATTTGTATATGGGACTACTTCAACATCCAGCTGTTTTTCTGCATATTTCACTTCTGCTTTTAATGTCGCTTCAGAAAAATTCCATTCGTAGCCTGCCTGTTGTAAAAAAGCAGTTCCAGATTGCGATTCTTTTATAGTAAGAGCAAGTTCACTTTCAAATCCACGTACTTCTAAGTTTCGTTGCAATTCATTAATTAGCGCTTGCCCTAACCCTTGTCTTCGATAGTCAACATGGACGAGAGCGCTCCATTCGTATGCATGAATACCAATCATATCAATGGCTGTGATGACACCAACTAAATCTTCTTTGGCATAAGCAAGGACTGCGAATCCCTTTGATAATGGGTCCGTCATGACGGGAATATTTAATATTTGTTCATAACTTGTGCTTTCGAGTGTTTCATTTATTTTCACTAATGCCTGTATTTCGCTTGATGTTTCTACATCTAAAGGAAACGACACAGTTAGTATGGTAATGTCCACAAGTATTCCCTCCTTTGTTTCATTGATATGTCTACAGTGTATCATTATGATAACAACTGTTTAACCTCCTCCAAAACGGTTATATAATAACATCAGTACGATTTTTTGGAGGAGTTAATTAATGCAAAAGAAACGTTTGTCTTGGGTGGACGTCACAAAAGGATTCTTAATGATTCTTGTCGTTATGGGACATTATCCTGGAGAACTTGATTTCCCACTTGCTACGTATATATATTGGTTCCACATGCCTGCATTTTTCATTTTGAGTGGTATGTTTTTTAAGCCCATTCTAGAAAAAGGTGCTACAAAGAAAGTCATTCATAAACGGTTTATGCAACTAATCGTACCATATTTATTTTTTCTTGTAATGATTACGGTCGTTCGTTATGGAATAGAAATCGGTTCTGGAAATTTGGATATCTCATGGTATCTAAGTGATTTATGGACTCTCGTTATTGGTGGTCGCTTTGTACGTGGCGCATACGGAGTATTTTGGTTCGTTACCACTTTGTTCTTTGCTTACCTAGTCTTCCTATGGATGACAAAATACTTTAATCGGACAAAACAAATAGCTATCTTAGTCGCATTTTATTTAATTGCCCATATTGAAAGTTTGATTGCAATGCGCTTGATCGGCGGTGGTCCTGCTGAAGCTTCTCAAACAATCCCAATGCTTTGGAACATGGACGTGGCAATGATGGCAGTTGTGTATTTTGCACTTGGCTATTATATGAAAAACATATGGATGGATATCACGAAACCGTGGCTAATCGTAGGAGTCATTGGTAGTGTAGCAGCCATTTCTCTAGATTGGTTTAACATCATTGATTATCATTTAAGTATGAAGTTTTTACGTTATGACCACTTAGTTTTTGATTTATTTATTCCTTTATCCTTTACCTTAGTGTTTGTTGGCGTTTTCCAATTTCTATCATCTTACCTATCAATGAATTGGTTGCGCAGAATTGAAAAACACTCTCTTAGTATCATGTATTTGCATATCTTTACTTATATTGTGCTAAAAGATTTTTTCGAGTATGGTTTTATCGAGTTTACAATATTCGGTATAATTGTTCCGATTATAGCTTCAATCATCATCCAAAAGCTTGTTCCACACGGAAAATTGTTTCTTGGTGGATTCTCTCCCAAAAAACGCAAAACGCCTTCTACACAGTAACAAATAAACTAGAAGGATTTCCTTAAGTTTAGCTATTGATGCCCATATCAAGTAAGCCCTCGAATCTAGTGTTCGAGGGCTTTTTATTGTGAAGATATGAGGCTAAATGGGATCAAACGTATTCCTAAAACTCACTGTACAGTGAATCATTGCGTTAACATATTGTAGAATAATCCTTTTTGAGCAATTAGTTGTTGTTGACTCCCTGACTCGACTAGTTGTCCTTGATCCATTACGTAAACGACGTCTGCTTGTTTAACTGTGTTTAATCTATGGGCTATGACAAAACTCGTGCGTCCCTTCATTAGCCGTTCCAATGCTTCTTGAATCTTCATTTCCGTAACCGTATCGATGCTACTCGTTGCTTCATCTAACAGTAAAATGACCGGGTCTGCCACTAAGGCGCGAGCAATGGACAGCAATTGCTTTTGTCCTTGGCTGATTTCTCCACCATCGGCAGTTAACACGGTATCGTATCCTTCAGGTAATTTCACAATAAAGTCATGTGCATTCGCTTGTTTTGCGGCTTCAATTAATTCTTCATCTGTCGCATTTAATCTGCCGTAACGAATATTTTCTTTTACTGTAGCTTCAAATAAAAATGGATCTTGTAAGACAAAAGCTATTTGACTACGCAAAGTTTGGCGAGGTAAATCTTGAATAGGGATGTCATCAATCCTAATTTGCCCCTCATTTGTTTCGTAAAAACGTGCGAGTAATTGCATGATGGTTGTTTTCCCAGCACCTGTTGCACCAACTAGTGCTGCCGTTTCTCCTGGATTCAAGGTAAAACTGACATTACGAATAGTGTGCTCAACATCCGTTTGTTCGTATTTAAAAGATACTTTGTCAAATTCAACTTTCCCTTTTAACACCGTGTTTATATGTGTTGTCGCTTCATCTTTTTCAACTTCTTCATCCATGATGGAGAATACTCGTTCAGCTCCTGCAATCGCCGATAAGACTGTATTAAATTGATTCGCTAAATCGTTTAAAGGACGTGTAAACTGACGGGCATATTCTGAGAAAATAACGATGGTTCCAATGGTCACGTGACCATTTAAAGCAAGTAAGCCACCAACACCTGCGACAATTGCAAAGCTTACGTTATTTAACATGTTCATGACTTTTGGGATAAATCCTGAATAAGTTAACGCCCAAAATCCAGTTCGACGTAGACGCTGACTCTTCACAATAAATTCATCAGTCACGCGATCTTCTTGTGAAAAGGCTTTGACAATTCGTTGACCAGATATGGTTTCCTCAATCATGCCATTTAGATCGCCAACCGCTTGTTGCTGTTCTTTAAATAGCTTCCCTGTCCTTCTCGTAATCCAACGCATGGCGTAAAACATAACAGGAATGATGGTCATGGTAAGTAGCGTCAGTAATGGACTTAAGGTCAACATAACAATAATGGTTCCCGTTAATGTTAAAACACTTGAGAATACTTGAATAAATGAACTGTTTAGCGTTGCACTGACATTTTCAATATCGTTTGTTACACGGCTCATCAATTCGCCATGCTGACGTTTATCAAAAAATGACACCGACAGCTTTTGAAAATGAGCAAAAAGATTTGTACGTAAGCGATATATGGTTTGTTGAGCAATACCGATCATCCAATAGTTTTGGAAAAATAACGATAGTGATAAGAAGAAATAAATCCCGATTAACCAAGTGATCATAGTTTGTAACCCAGCGAATTTTCCTGGAACAATGTAATTGTCGATTATTTTTCCAAGTAAGTAAGGACCAACTAATGCTAGTGTAGAACTGACAAGGACTAGCAAGAGAACAGTAACTAAAAGTCCACGTTGTTCATCAACTAGATGCCAAATACGTTTCAGTACTTCTTGCCAATTCCCTGCACGTTCCCCTTTTTTCTTTTTTACCGGAGTAATATCTTCTTTAGATAATACGGGTTCGTAGCCAAATGGTTTAAATGGAATCTGTCGCATGCGCAGGTACCTCCTGTTGTTGTTGCGACTCCACAATTTGACGATATAAATCGGAAGTTTCAAGTAATTCTTCATGTGCACCATATGCGGAAATATGACCATTGTCTAGTAATAAAATACGGTCTGCACCTTTTGCCGTAACAATTTTTTGTGTAACAACAAGCATGGTGGCTTGTTGTTTTTCTAATGCTCCCCACAGTGCCGCTTCTGTCTTGACGTCTAACGCACTGGTACTATCGTCGAGTAATAAGATTTCTGGTTTTCGTACCAAAGCTCGGGCGATTGACAGACGTTGTTTTTGACCACCAGATAAATTCACTCCTTTTTGTCCAACTCTCGTGTCATATCCTTTCGCAAACTGTTCAATGGATGTATGAATTTGTGCTTGTTTTGCTGCTTGTTGTAATTCTTCCTTTGATGCTTCCGTTTTGCCCCATGCTAAGTTTTGATAAATGCTCCCTGTAAACAAAAGTGACTGTTGTGGAACGAGTCCAATTGCTTGCCTTAATTGATCGAGCGGCCATTTATTTACGTCTTTCCCATCTACAGTAATGGAGCCCGCTGACACTTCAAAAAAGCGAGGGATAAGTTGCAATAATGTTGATTTCCCAGAACCAGTTGCCCCCATGATGGCTAATTTTTCACCAGATTTAACGTTGAATGAGATATTTTCCAACACGGATTCAGCTGTATTTGGATAGGTAAATGTTACGTTTTGGAAGCTGATTTCTCCTACTGTAGTGCCATGCATCTTACCTGTATCTTCATCGCGTTCCAGGCCCTCATTGACCAGTAACACTTCTTCCATTCGTTCAGCAGAAGCTTTCGCTCGAGCAAATGCCATGATGATGAACGCAAACATCGTGAAAGCGCCTGTCATGCGCATTGCATAGTTAATGATTGCCACTAACTCACCAATTTGAGCATTGTTTGATTGGATTTCACGAGCACCAAACCATAACACAGCAAGTACACTGACGTTCATAACTAATAATAGTAAAGGCATGATAATTTCCATGATGCGTAAGGCCTTAACCGTGTCCATTTTTAATAGATTTGAAACTCTTTCAAAGCGGGACGACTCAAATTTCCCTCGTAAATATGCTTTGACTAACCTCACCGCTTGCAAGTTTTCTTGCAGCACTCGGTTCACACGATCAAGTCGAACTTGAACAAGCGCAAAATAGCTAACTCCTTTTTTGACCATGAAATATAAGAAAAATATCAGGAACGGTGCTCCAATGACCAAAAACATGGCGAGGTATGCATTTACGATAAACGCCATGATGACACTACCAATTACAAGTAAAGGCGCTCGTAACATAATGCGTAGACTCATAAAGAGGACGTTTTGTACCATGGTTACATCGCTTGTAAGTCTAGTGATTAATCCAGCTGTTGGAAACTTCGTAAACGTGGCCACTGTAAATTGTTGTACTTGTTTAAATAAAGCGCTTCGCACATCAAAACCAAAGCTTTGAGACGCATGAGATGCAAAGAAAGAGTTCGTTGCTCCGGCAAAGAAAGCAACGAAAGCCATAAGCATCATGACCCCTCCCCACTTCCAAATAATCGACTCGTCACCTTGCATGATGCCATCATCAATAATTTTAGCGATGATGAGTGGCTGTACAAGCTCGACTGAAAGTTCTATTAACATAAGGATTATAGCGATAGCAATTGGCCATTTATATGGTTTGACATAAGAAAATACAGTTTTCACATATTGTCCTCCTGAAACTTCTTCGTTAAACGAATTAATTATCTGATTGTTCACTATTATGCCATATCGCGCGGTTTAAAGGTATCATTCGTTTTGCTGAAATGTTCTGATGGAGGGATAATTTGAGGTGAACAGTTGTTCAGTTGGAATACCTACATTTTCCCTTTGGTTTGGCATTAACATAAATCCTGACGTCTATCTGATCCTCCAAGGGCTAAAGAGGAAAAGTGTATTTTTTATATTGATTACAGCGTGGGTAATAATTTGCGATTTCTGTGTTTATTCCCGTTCATATTGGTTTAATCCCATACGCGGGTTTTTTATTCCTGTTCGAACCCGGTTTATTCCTGTTCAAATTAATTTAATCCTGTTCAAACCTGTTTTATTCCTGTTCACCCTATTGCTTCCACAAAAATACCCCGAAACACGAAGTGTAAGGGGGCTAATTGGTTTGGTTTGGTCTTCGCTACGCTGCTGATTGTAAAGTCCTAGCTACGTTATGGCGTGTTATAACGGGTTTTGAAATTTCCAAAGCCCACTAAAAATTCAGGAGAATTTCAAACTTCCTTCTTCTTAGTATTCCCAGCAAGTGATAACCAGGTCACGCATACTAACATGACGAGGGCACCAACAAACTGCAAATTCTCTAGAACTTGTTGTAACCATATGACTGAAATTACCATTGCAGTCAGCGGCTCCATACTCGATAAAATACTCGTTTCTATCGCGCTTATATATTTCATACTACTTAAAAATAAAACGAAAGCTAATGTACCAATGATAATGACTGTAAGTATTAGCATCGACAATTTCCAATCTAATAATAACTTCCAATCGTCCGATTGCCATATTCGACTCACGCTTCCTAGTACTACACCACCTATAAGCATCGACCAACCGACTACTAATAGCACTCCCCATTCCTTCATGAGGGATCCTGGATACAACGTGTAAAACGCAAAACTAAAACCAACAGCTATACCCCAAGCAAGCGCAACTGGACTCAACAATAAATTAGTAAATGAGCCATTTGTTAATAAAAGGAATAAACCAAATAGCGTTCCAATTATTCCAAACACTTGATACCTTGGTGGCCATTTCTTTATGCTCAATGACACAAAAATAACGACAAAAATGGGTGCTAGAAACTGTAGTAACGTAGCTACTACTGCATTACTCGCTTCTATTGCTGCAACGAATGAATATTGAACTCCTAGCATGCCCAAAAGCGCGAAGATAATTAACCGTTTGAACCAGTACGATTGGCGCCATATTGGCGTTAACTGGGTTCCTGTTAATTTTAGAAAAGCTAGTAATCCTACCCCCGCAACAAGGAGTCGTATCGTAAGCATAAAAGAGATAGATATGGTGTAGTTCGATAATATCCACTCTATTAATGGACCTGTCGCCCCCCACAACATTGCCCCTGTAATAATGAATATAATTCCTTTTGCTCGGTTCATTTACTTTCCCTCTTCTCTACTAAACATTATTGTATCATCACTCAATTCATATTAAATTAGTATAGTAATTATTAATTCCCAATAATCCCATCTCCTGTATTTTTCCTTATTTTTCAGAATAAACATTTTTTTTTTGGTGACTTGATGTGAAGAGTTCTTTATAATGGAATTATGGTTAAAGTAAGGAGCCCTGAGATATGAGAGCTATGCAACAACTATTAGACAGTAGCAATGTATTAAATCATGTTCCTTTACCAATGATGCTAACTGCTCCGGACGCGACGGTACTTTGGTGGAGTGATGAAGCTGAGAGAACATTTGGCTATACAGCAGATGAAATCGTTGGTAGGTTTTATCCTTTTGACAAGGAAGAACGTTCTACCATCGATCAATTGATTTGGAATCAAGCGTTTCAAAGTGAAGACCCTATTTCCTTGAAAAATTTCTCTCTTCAAACAAAACAAGGAGAAATTTTTAATGCCTCTGCAATTTTAAATTCTGTGACAATAGACAATGAACAATTTGTGTTGGTCGTGTTTGAAGTCGACAATCTTCAAACCATTTATCAAAAGACCAGTGCTCAGGAATTAGCAAGCTTAAAGACAGGGATAGATAAGACTTTCATGGTCACTAATTTAGATGTTGATGGTTTAATTACATATGGAAATGAACTGTTTTTGAAATCCAGTAAATGGACTCCAAAACGCGTGATCGGTAAATCTTTTTGGCAACTTTTCCCTGTTGAATCTACTGAGAAATTGGTCAACCAAATTTGGTATGCGTTAAAAAGCAATCGTGTATGGCAAGGGTCAGTAGAAAAAATAACCAAAGAAGGCGAGACCTATTGGGTCGATATGACCGCTATACCTGTTCTTTCAACGAATGATGAACCTTTATATTTTACGATATTAGAAAAAGACATTACTGAAAAAAAACGTCTGCAAATGCATCTTGAACAAATAGCCTATGTGGATCCCGAAACAGGTTTGATGAATCGGCATCGTCTTGAAAAAGTTGTATCCGACTACATTAGGGAAGAACGTCACTTTTCTTTCATCTTTTTAGATATTGATAAATTCTACACATTAAAAGACGTACATGATGATGAGTCTGAAACAACATTACTTCTAGAATTTTCTAAACGCTTGAAAATGTATTTTCAAGATAGTGATATTGCACGCGTCGGAGAAGATGAATTCGTCGTGTTAACCTCCCTTAGTGATTGGTTCACTCAAGGATTCTTAAGTTATTTAAAACAACATCCGATTTATATTCGTAGCAAAGCCATACCTATTTCAATTAGTGGTGGAATTACACGATATCCTGAAGATCAATTAACATTTTCACATATGATGAAAGCATCGATTGTTACTGTACATAAAGTGCAACAAGAAGGCGGTGGAAACATCGTTAGTCTTTCGCAAGCAAATCATAAGGCTTTAAGTAAAAAAGCCATGATAGAAAAACGTTTAATAGAGGCATTACATCATAAAGACTTAACAGTTATGTATCAACCACAAATTGATCTATCTACCGGCAAAATAGATGCTGTTGAAGCTCTAGTCCGTTGGGATGACGCTGTACTTGGAACGGTTCCACCAAATGAATTGATTCCAATTGCAGAAGAATCAGGAATGATTCACGATATTGGAAGCTTTATGCTCGAGAAAGCTTGTGAACAAGCAGCGCTTTGGTCGAGAAATGGCAAGCCTATGAAAATCAGTGTAAACTCGTCTATCCGTGAATTTAGAGATAAAAATATGGTGAAGAAAGTTCGCCAAGCGTTAGATAAATATAGCTGCCCTGCACACTTATTGAAAATTGAAATTACTGAAAAATTCGCCTTAGAAGCAGAATCTGAACAATCAATTATTCGTCAAATGCTACAACTCCAAAATGACGGTATCATTTTTGTTCTTGATGATTTCGGGACAGGCTATGCTTCATTCCGTTACATGCAGCTTTTACCAATTTCTGAACTTAAAATCGATCAATCCTTTATTTCAGGCTTAATGCAACAAGAAAAACCCCAAAAACTTGTACATGGCATGATCCAATTTGGTAAATCAATGGACATACGAGTAATAGCAGAAGGCGTCGAAACAAAAGAACAACTAGACTTATTAAAAAAACTTGGATGTGACGCAGTTCAAGGATTTTATATTAGCCATCCTGTAGCTGCTAGTGAAATTGACATACAATAGCAAAAGACGACTTCTCATGCATTATGAGAAGTCGTCTCTTTTTTGCGTAAGTATTTGAAAATTAGTTGCATTAACACTTCTGCAAATACCAAGCCCATGGCGATCGCACCAGATGTCATAAACGCTCTAGAAGCGAATGAAATAGCTGTTAAGTAGTCATTTTCAACAACATTACGCATCGCATTGTAAGCAAGACCTCCCGGGACTAATAAAATGATGCCCGGTACACTGAATAAAATCATAGGCATTCTAAAGCGCTTCGATAATATATGAGCAGCTAATGCCACTACAAATGCACCCGCAAAAGACGCTTGAACGGAGTCGCCTGTAAGCATTGCATAGCCACTATAAATCATCCAGCCACTCATCCCTACAACTCCACATGCTAGTAGTTTCTTTCTTGGTGCATTAAATATAATGGCAAATGAAATGGCGATGATTAAACTTAAAAATGCTTGTATTATCCAAGTCATGTGACAATAACACCTCCTAAAATGATAATACGAGTGCAACACCTGCACCAATTGCAAAAGCAGTTAATAAAGCTTCTGCCCCTTTTGAAACGCCGGAAGTAAAATGACCTGCCATGAGGTCACGAACAGCATTCGTAATAAGTAACCCCGGAACTAATGGCATAACACCACTAATAATGATGATATTTAAGTCTGCACCTAAGTTTAATTGGATGGCCAGAAAAGCGACAAGTCCAACAAAGGCAGCCGCAAGAAATTCCGCAAAAAATTTAACGCGCGTTATGTCGTGAATGAATGTAGCAACGACAAAACCGATTCCTCCAGCTATCGTCGCTGCTGGAACATCCCACCAAATACCTTCGAATAAAATAAGAAAACTTCCGCTTGCTATAGCAGCGGCAATAATTTGCAAGTAAAAAGGGAACATTAAGTTAGCACTTGCTACTTTTTGTAATTCTTCATACGCTTCTTCTATAGTAAGTTCGTTTGTAGTTAGTTTTCTTGATACTTGATTAACTAGTGCGACTTTTTCTAAATCTGTCACGCGATGACGAATGGCCATCAACCGTGTAGACCCATCTCTTCCAAGTGAAAACATGATACCTGTAGGTGTGATAAAGCTTTGCGTGCCAATTAGGCCTTGGGAAATTGCCATGCGTGTCATGGTATCTTCAACACGATATGTTTCCGCACCGCTTTCTATCATCAAACGACCCGCAAGTAGACAACAATCAATTGCCAAATCTTTCTTCTCATTTAGCACGTCTTTGCCCACTCCTTTCACTTATCGTCTATGCACAATCTTAACGAAAAGCGACACAAAAGACAATCATTGTTGAAATTATTTGTGGCTTTAGAATGGATATTAATCAAATGATCAAAGACGTTGAATTCGGTCCGATTGTACTGAAAATTTCTATTATTCATACAATCTCATCGTTTAAATAGTACCTTATACATTTAGTCACGCCCGCAAATGACAACTGGTTTTTTCGGGTAAGATTTAACACTGTTTTCGCTAACCATGTCACACCTAGAATTCACAAAACTTATTATAGTAACTATCTGGACATCTTTAACAATGAAAGATGGGCCAGACCCCCTACAGAGTCTGACCCATTCTAGCTGAACTATTTCACTGACATCTCATATATATATAACTCAAACTCTTCCATACTTTCTGGAGTATTTTTTCTTACCACTTCACCCTCATAAAGAGTTTCACCAGTTTTCACATTAACTACAGCAACACTTGATTTAGTTTTTGAAATTTGATTAACTGCATATAGCTTACTTTCTTTCACGAGTATAATTGGTGGTTGTTCATTACTACTTGCGTTTGATAGCTGTATTGTAAACTCACTTCCAGCTTGATTATTCTCTATAATTAAAGGAGATACAACTAGTTTTTGCTCCCTAAATTCCGTGAAATAAATCGTTGAACCATCAAAAAAACTAACTTGTTTGTCTTTCAGATTCTCTGGTAATTCAATTGTATTTATTTCTTTTGTTTTCAAATTATAAGAAACTAATTTCTTACTTAATACATCTATTCTAGCTGATTCTTCTTGTTCTATAAATTTGCTTTCAGTTTTTAAAAACACTAGATGTTCATTAGTCTGTTTAGGGTCAGTTTGGATTAATTGTGCATCGCTCTGTAACTCTTCTTGTGATTCAGGGATTGAAAAAATCACTTCATTACTAGATAAATTTCCATTAGATATACTAAGAGTGTAGATATGTTTTTCATTATAGTATTTTTCATTCTCTCTAATCGTATTACTGGTAATCATTTTCAGCTCATTATCAACCACCTGTAAATCTTCAACAAATATATGATTAACTACTGAGCTGTCTGGAACTTTAATGTTGTAGGAAGTTGTATTGCCATTATTTTTATCTAATATAGATATAACAAACTTAAAATCGCTTGATTCTGATACGCCTAATTTATACTTGACGTCTGCAAAGGCTAAGAACTGATCGTTCTCAAAAAACGAATCCATGTTTTGGCCTTTTCCTCTCATGAAATCGCGATACTTCTCCTGTAACTCCTTAATAATTGGCGTCGGTTGTCCCATAAGCTGATCTATAAGTGAACTTCCATCTCTATATTCAGAACCGTCAGAGCTGATCTTGAAGTGAGTGTTAGTATAACTCATAGAATTTCCTTCATGATAGCCCCCTTCCAACTCCAATGATTTTATTTCTTCAACGTTACCGCTCTGCTCTTTAATGACAAACTTTGGGTATTGTGTTGCCGACATAGCAGAGTTAACATAAAACGCTCCAATGCTAAGCACAATTACAGCTATAATTGCAGTAAACTTCCAATACTTTCTCATGTTCATACACTCCCTATACAGTTATCTTGTTCTTTAGTAAGAACCCACTTATCCAAATGGACCCTGCGAGTACAATTAAACCCATTACAATCTCAAGTGCAAATAATTCTATTGGATAGAAATAACCATTTAGTATAAATTCCTGCAAGAGTAGGGGGGAAATAAATACAGTTATAGCAACTAAACTATATATACTCCCAACAAAAATCCCTTTCCACCTAAAGCTTCTTTCAAATAAAATTGCTGTAAATAGAATGGACACGACCATAAATCCTGCACCATAAATCACTATAACGTCAAAAATACTAGTTGGAATAAGTATATTTAATTCAGGCATACCGCTAATAATCTCTTTAATATTCATATCTACTCGGAATTCCTTTGGCAACATCCATTTCAGAACCATTGTCTCTATTGGCATCAATATAAGTTGAAATGCTACAAAACCAAACGTCAATAATAAAATATTTGTTATTTTAGCGTAGAAGATATTTAATCTTGTTGTTGGCAGCATTAATAAGCGATAAATAAATGTATTTTTCCCGAACCAATCACGATACCAGATTAAGAAAATATAGAATCCTACAGCTGCTATGCATAAAGCGATTGGACCAAGGAACCATACGCTTCTTGTTACTGACAGGAAACTCATTTGACCAAAGTTTGATAAAAATTCAGCTTTTGGCATTAAGTCTTCATAAATTTTTTCATTGGCCATGTTTAGATACATTTTCGACATCACAATTACTCCAGCAATTTGTATAACTAGTGTAATGCCTAGTAGAACTGCAAATAATTTTGCAGAACGATTGAATTCAAAATTCACCAGCTTTAAATAGTTTATCATCTCTGGTACACCTCTCTCATGACATCTACCACAGATTTACCTTCGTTTTCACGAGCTTCTTCCGCGCTGAACTCCTTGATAACAATCCCTTCATCTAGCAGGACTACCTTATCAATTAAATGTTCAATATCACCTATTTCATGTGTCGTAATGATAACTCCTCTATTTTCAATTAAATGACTCGTAAACACTTTAGCAATTTCCTCCCGGCTAAACATGTCAATTCCGGAAAAAGGTTCATCCATTAATACAAAATCAACATCCATTGCTAAACCAAGCAATAAATTGACCTTTGCTGTATTTCCTTTTGATAAGGTAGATATTCTATCGGATACATTTAAATTAAAAAAGCCAAGTAGTTCCGTTGCGCGTTTCTGATTCCAACATGTATAAAAGTCATTCATGAACTCCATTGCCTCAGTTATTTTCATGTTTGGGAGCATCGTTATTACATCAGGAATGAAGGTGACTTTTTCAAACGTCTTTTTATTAAGGATTTCTCCATCTATTAAAATTTGCCCTTTGTTAATCGGGGTAAGTGCCATAATGGCATTTAAAATGGTTGTCTTTCCAACTCCATTTATTCCAATTAAACAAGTTATTTCACCTTTGTTTGCAGTAAACGACACACCTTTTAATATCTTTTTTCGACCGAAATTCTTCGTAATATCTTTTACTTCAATCATTTTTAAGCCCCCTTATCATCGTCAGTATCTGTGTACTTTGTTCGTACCAAATTCAATAATTCATCTACTGGAACATTAATAGACCGAACCGATGTTACAAACGTATCCACCGCCTCAACTAACAACTCTTCTCTTACCATGCCTAGGACCTTTTCATCAGTAGTTATCTTGCTTGGATGATTCTTTTCTGTATGGATCAAGCCTTGTTCCTCCATCTCCTTGTACGCTCGTTGTGCAGTGTTAGGATTAATCTTCAGCATATTTGCCAACTCTCGTCTCGATGGTATTTCTTCTCCAGGTACTAATTCGCCAATTGCTATTTGCTCCTTAAAATATCGAACAACTTGTAAATAGACCGGATCGCGATTATTAAAATTCACATTCATTGATACAACTCCTATACGTCATTGCATGTGTACCACTTGATTTAATTTCAGTGTATGTATTAAGTGGTTCATACAGTTTATAAGTGTATTATATGGTTAATACACTTGGTTGTCAATCTAGTTTTTAGAAAATTTTTCTATCTTTTAAGTGTTTTAGATTTCGGTGAAATAACACAAGTGTCAGTTGGCTTTGGTTCACCTTCTCTAATTGCGATACTCCATTACTTATTCCACAATGAGGAATAGCTACCCACCAAAAATAAGCACCATCTTGGAGAGTATTCTTGTGCTTATTTTTTTTTGATTGTTAATCAATGTATCTTCTCTTAGATAATTTCCACCATCTATTTTTAAAAATAATTCTCTTTACTTATTTGTACGATTTTCGTTCTTGTTATTTTATACTGTGTTTTAACTTGTAAAGCGTATATAATTAGCCACACTAAGTCTGATAATAATGACATTAATACGGAAACTTATATGTTAATAAGGAGAGAATCAAATGGTTTCTACGATAGAAAAACTCAAAAAACGAATTTCGGTATCTCAGAAGAAACAACCTGCAGATTTCATTTTGCGTAACGCATGTGTGGCTGACGTTTTTTCATTAGCTTGGACGAATGCAGATGTAGTAATCACCGATGGTATGATTGTCGCGATTGATACCACAGGTTCATTTAAAGCAGTAGATGAGATGGATGCAAAAAGTCGTTACGTCGTACCTGGTTTAATTGACGGTCATATCCATATTGAATCGTCGATGTTGACGCCATCAGCTTTTGGGGATGTATTACTTCCTCATGGGGTAACCACAGTTGTGACTGATCCTCATGAAATTGCAAATGTGGCTGGTGTTGAAGGAATACAATTCATGCTAGAAGATGCAGAAAAAAGTCCAATGGATATTTATGTGATGCTTCCTTCTAGTGTGCCTTCTACTTCATTTGAAAACGCTGGTGCAAAGCTTGAAGCTTGTGATTTACAGCCTCTTCTCTCCCACCCTCGCGTTCTTGGACTGGCGGAAGTAATGGATTATCCATCCGTCCTAAGTGGAGATGACGCGATGCTTGCAAAACTCGCGATGACACAACACGCGAACTTGCGAATTGATGGCCATGGCGCCGGTTTACAAAGTGACGAAATTCGTGGATATCGTGCGGCTGGTATTCAAACCGACCATGAATGTGTAACGGCTGATGAAGCACGAGATCGTATTGCTCAGGGCATGTATGTATTAATACGTGAAGGTTCGGCTGCCAAGAATTTAAAGGATTTACTGCCTGCTGTTACTCCGCATAACTCGCGAAGATTCTTATTTTGTACGGATGATAAACATTTAGATGAATTGGTAAGTGAAGGAAGCATAGATCATGCGATTAGACTGGCAATAGCGGAAGGAATGGAACCTCTGCAAGCAATTCAATTGGCCACTTTAAATGCGGCTGAATGTTTCGGATTGTCGAATAAAGGGGCCCTTGCAGCAGGTTTTCAAGCTGATTTTATCATTCTCGATGATCTTGAATCTTTTGATGTGTCTGCCGTATGGAAAAACGGTGTGAAAGTGGCTGTGCACGACGTGATGGTAAACGCCCTAACCGATCAGGTGGTCTGTTCAGATCGTATTAGCCAATCAGTTCACTTACCCTCATTAAGAAAATTAGACTTGGCAATTCCCTTTCTTGAAGGGACAAAAGCAAATATTATCGAGATCATTCCAAACCAACTTGTAACGAATAAATTGGTTGAACATGTCGATGTAAAGAATGGACTATTCGTTCCTAATATTGAGATGGATCAGCTAAAATTAGTCGTGATTGAACGGCATCATCAAAAACACACGATAGGTTTAGGTATTGTGAAAGGGTTCGGATTACAAAGTGGTGCGGTTGCAACAACCATTGCACATGATTCACATAATGCAATTGTTCTCGGTACGAACGATACCGATATGATACTTGCCATACAAGCTCTACAAGATATGCAAGGAGGATTAATCGTTGTTAACGAGGGACAAATCCTGGCTGCAGTCGCTTTACCAGTAGCTGGACTAATGACGCAAGCACCCTTAGATGTTGCAATTCAGTCTCTATCTAAGTTGCATGAAGCCTTGCACACCATTCATCCAGCGAACGATTTTCATTTATTCCTTACCTTATCGTTTCTCAGTCTACCAGTGATTCCTTCTCTTAAATTAACCGATACTGGATTGTTTGACGTGACAACATTTAAGCACATTTCGATTGAAGCGGATTGATAAAGAGATTTTCTATACTGTATCACTTAGTTTTCCAAGTTGAACAAAACAGCGGCGGGTTTCGTCCGTCGCTCCCCTGCTCTCAACTTAGACGCAAATATGCTTTGGGTTTGAGTGGATGAGAGAATGATCACAAAGAAGGCCGAATATACATTTTCGGCCTTTTTCACTTTCGTCTGGAGAATTTATCACTGTAACGAACCTAAATATAAAGAAATGACAAACCAAAGGAAAAGTGTGCCTCTTACTTTCCATAATTTCAACTTGATTTGATCGATTATTTGTCTTATTAGGGCTTCTTCCGCTTTGATTGAGGCAACTTTTCATCTTTGTCTGGACAATTTGCTTTGATCCGATCACTTTTTCATCTTTTTGAGGACACTATGGCTTTAATTGGGTCAACTTTTCTTCTTATTGGGGCAACAATTGCTTTGATTGGGGCAACAATTTATCTTATTGGAGCAACTTTCGGTGTTATTGGAGCAACAAACCAATTATCTCCTAATTCTCGTAAGTTAAAACTCTAAAAATAGTCATATTAGTAGACTTCAATTCACTCCAAAGCTAGCACGTTTCTTAGTTTGCAACAGCTACGCCAAAATTGGTGCATGCTCTACTAATATCCGTACTTTGCCAAAAAAGCAGGCCACTAGGCGATTCGCTAAGTGGTCTGCCTTCTTTTTAATATGTGACAACTCCGATTTCTTTAAACGTATTTATATCATAACTCTTGATTTCTTTCATTGAAATAGTATAAAGAGTGTCTCCTGCATATAGCATACGTTGAACTATATTTTCCCAATCCTCATAAGGTTGACTAGGGTTTCTTTTTGTAATCATATTTGCAACTTGTTTAATTCCTTCTTCAGCTGTAATTTTATAAACAATTCCACCCTCTCCTGCGTACTCACCGTATCCATCTTTATTAGATCCTTCATATAAGGTCACAGGGAAACCATAGTATCCATTTTCACGATGTTGGAACAATGCTTTGTGATCGTATTGGATTGAGCTATACGTACCTTGCCCTCCAAGGATTTCCACATCTTTTTCTTTTGGGTTAGCATAGTCGGTGACATCAAACAATGAAATCTTCATACCACCTGTGATAATTCTTGGTTGGCTCCCGTTTTCACCTGGAATCGATTTGGTATCATATCCAAAGCCGATTAAATGATTTTCATCTAATGGATGCAAGTAATTACTGAATCCTGGAATCTTCAATTCTCCTAACACTTTTGGTTCCAAAGGATTTGAAACATCCATGACAAATAGTGGATCTGTTTCTTTAAACGTCACCATATAAGCTTTATCTCCCATAAAGCGTGCAGAGTAAATACGCTCTCCTTTTGCTAAGCCTTCAATTGCTCCGACTTGATTCATTCCAGCATCTAAAATAAATAAGTTATTTTCAGATGGTGATTGATCATCCCATGCAAAGCCTTTAGTTGTCACTACACGGAAGTACCCATCATGCTCATCCATAGAAAACTGATTTAGTAGCATGCCTGTCACTTCGCCAGATGAAACAAAGTCAACATCTGTACCAGTAAGTGTAAATTTATAAATTTCTGTGTTTGTTGCTTGAGGATTCCAAAAACCTATAGAAGCTCGGTTACTTTTTGTCGCTGGCATATACATTGGTGCTGTTAAATACAATGCTTCTTTTGACATATACAGCGCATTACTAGAACCTAAGTAGCCTTTTGTTACTACTTTCGAATCTTTTGGATTGTTAAGGTCCATCGCTGTAATCACGCTGTATGTTCCTTCTATAGTTCCAGGCAAGATCGATAAGTCAGAGAATGACATGGGTAAAGCTTCATCATCTTTTTTACTATCAAATGTGTGAGGTCGAAGTTCTACATCTCCACCATCTGCTAGCATCCAATAATTAGGTGCTACATTCGTCACAAAGTATAATATGTTGTCTGTTAAACGAGCGCCATTTAAATACCCTTCTGCGCCGATTTCTCGAACTAGTTTCGGATTTTTCGTATCTTTCACATCGTAAAACCGAACATTTGTGGCGCTATTAAATGGCATCATCATTTTGCTATCTGCTGCGCCTATTTTCCCTGAGTAATCATAGGGTATATATTTTTCACCGAGAACAATTAATGTATCTTTATTCAAAAACAATTGCATTGGATAAAACGACTTATCTTGTGGAAGTTCTGCAATTTTTGCCATTGAGGAAGGTTTTCGGATATCAGTTATAATGACGCGACCATTGACAATGGCATATATAAATTCACCATCAGTTTTTACGAGATCGGCTTCATCTACACCTTCAACTTGGTTGTTAGTCTCTGAATAATCACCTTCTCTTCCAGTACCAGGTGCTGATGATTTACTTGAATCCATTGAAGACGAGTCACTTTCTTCTGTCGCATTCATTTCCCCACCTGCATAATTTTGAGCCATCATTTTTTGTAGTTTTAAAAAGTATTCTTTCAATTCTTTTTCAGATTTCACTGATTGTAAATCTTTGTGTACCGTAAAGGATAGTTTGCTGGTCGACATGGACTTAAAGAATCCACCTTTTATAGCATTGCGATTTACATGCAACGTATATGAACCCGTTTTCAAGTTTGACACTTCAACAGAGAGACCGTTTTGCAAAATTTTTAAATCAGCATCCACATCATTGTCTTGTTGATCAAGTAAATATATATCTCCATCTTCAATGGCAGATTCTTTTAGTGGTACGGAGAAATTCGCCTTCCATCCTTGTTCCGTTAATGCTATTGATGAAGCACTTACCGTCACTTTATCAATAAAAAACGCAAATGATAATACGCTAATAGCCACTACTGCTGCAATGATTACCCATATACTTCGCTTTTTCATAATGGTATCTCCCCTTCTTAATGTCTCGTTATTGCATTAGACCGTTAGCAAATAATATGGTTTCACTAATTCAATAATTATTTATTCATTTAGAATAGTTCATCAAATCGTATATCTTATATATAAAACATAGGATAGAGTAGACTTTGAACGAAAAATCGAAAGGGGTAGAATATTGAAAACTCTTACACGCTTTTCCAACACACTCATGGAACGGTACTTGCCGGACCCATACATATTCGTAGCTATTTTAACTTTACTTGTAGGAGTTGGTTTAACAGATTCAAGTCCACTAGATATGGTAGTTTATTGGGGTGATGGCTTCTGGGGGTTACTTGCTTTCACTATGCAAATGGTAATTGTCCTAGTTGCTGGTCATGTATTAGCCAGTAGTCCTGTCTTTAAGAAATTACTTAGTACCATGGCTCGTGGAGCAAAGTCACCGGGTTCTGCGATATTGCTCGTGACCTTTGTTTCCTTAATCGCTTGTTGGATTAATTGGGGCTTTGGCTTAGTCATTGGGGCATTATTTGCAAAAGAGATTGCACGTCAATTACCTGGCGTTGATTATCGTTTATTAATTGCAAGTGCCTATTCAGGATTTATTGTTTGGCACGGTGGTTTAGGCGGCTCTATTCCTTTGTCCATAGCGACAGAAGGTCACCCATTTGCTGAACAAATAGGAATAATCACAACAAGCGAAACGATTTTCTCTACATATAATTTACTAATTGTTGCCCTGTTAATTATTACAGTTCCTTTATTAAATCGCTGGATGATGCCGAAAAAAGAAGATACATTCATCGTTGATCCGGCTTTATTAGTAGAGCCAACAGTAGTAGATGAAATAGGTGACTTAACACCTGCTGCAAAAATGGAAAATAGCTACGTGCTATCAATCTTAATTGGTGCTCTAGGATTAGTTTACTTAGGGTATCACTTTGCTACAAAAGGCTTTGATTTGAATTTAAATATCGTCAATTTAATTTTCGTAATTCTTGGTATCATTTTTCACGGCACACCAAAACGTTTCTTGGCTGCTGTGACAAATGCAGTGAAAACAGCCGGCGGGATTATCATACAGTTTCCATTCTATGCGGGGATTATGGGGATGATGGTGACTTCTGGTTTAGCTGGCCTTATGTCTGAGGCTTTCGTTAGCATATCAAATGAAAATACTTTCCCGTTGTTTGCATTCTATGCTGCAGGCATCGTCAACTTCTTCGTTCCTTCAGGTGGAGGACAATGGGCTGTGCAAGCACCTATTATGTTAGACGCAGCTCAAACATTAGGTGTCAGCTATTCCAAAACTGCAATGGCAATTGCATGGGGTGACGCATGGACTAATATGATTCAGCCATTCTGGGCACTTCCAGCTCTAGCAATCGCTGGGTTAAAAGCGAAAGATATTATGGGTTACTGTCTATTTGTTCTCATTTTAAGTGGTATTGTAATTAGCTTTGGATTATATTTCTTCTAAAATAAATTCATTTATTCCGTCCATTAGGGGCTGTCCCAAAAGTTAGTGTAAATGACTTTTGAGGGTAGCCCTCTTTTCATGTTAAAAATCGTTCTGTTAGACTACTCTGTCTATTTCCTTTGCCCCTTATTGTTTCGAAGCTAGCGTAGTTATGCAACGTACTTCCATGTTTCGAAGCTAGAGTAGCGATGCAGAAACAGAAACAGGCGGACGCTTTCTGCTGTCGGTTCTGGAGTCTCCTCTTTCGTGAAAACCTCTGATGGACCATTTGGAAAACCTTTTTTGAATTATTTTTGTATATATGGAGCATCCGGTACGACATATCTCATGGTAAGAAAAATGACTTTCTTTCTATTTTTCTAGTTGAAGAGTTGATTCGACAATCATTTCCCAGGAAATACTTTAATATTCGACATGAATTTTTGTTTACAAGAAAAGGTGCTTTCTAATAAGTCCCTAAAATAAGTGGAGAAAAATGAGTCTTTTATCTGCACCTACATTCGAACATTGTAAACAGAAATAATTGTTGTTTTACACATGATGAACTGATGGTTGATTGGAATGGAAGACGGCGAGAAAGCATGTGCCCCCGCCCACGTTTATTCGTCCACTACATTTGCAGCGGGAATAGCATAATCGTCCGTCTGAAATGGAAATTAACCGTCACTAAATAAAAAAGAAGCTGCCCTTAGTCATATTTTATGACTAAGGGACAACTCCCTCTACTTATTATGAACTTTCGAGCCATTTTTCAAGTAATCCTTCAAGAACAGATTCTTGCTCCACTTTTTGAACGAGTAATTGTTCATACACTTCCCAATCTTCTTCGTTTTCGATGTGCTCAGTAAGTATTGCAATTGCCGTTTCAAGTTCCGTTATTTCTTCTACAATTGGACGCGACACAATTTTCTTCGTAGATGAAGTTTTAGTTGTTTCTTTCAATTTCACATTGAACACTTCATTTTTATGATTCATTTCGCTCAATCGACTTATGTCACTTTCTTCTTCCACTTGGCGACGTGCTTGCAATTCATCCCACTTACGTCGTGCCCATTCGTAAGGTCCTTCAAAAGTGGTCAAATCACCATGATCGAGCCAAGCTGTACGGGGGAATAATTTATTTAAAAAATAGCGGTCATGAGATACGGCTAAAATCGTGCCTTGAAAATCTTCCAATGCTTCTTCAAGAACTTCACGTGAATCAATGTCCAAATGGTTTGTTGGTTCATCTAGCATTAACAAATTGACATCTTGATACATGAGCTGTGCTAATCTCAATCGCATGCGCTCGCCACCGCTTAAGTCACCTACTCGTTTAAAAACATCAGGTCCGTAAAACATGAAACGTGCCAACACATGACGTGCATCCCCTTCAAACATGGACACTTCATCACGGAAAACATCAATTAAACGTGCTTTTGGATTCGAAATTTCAAAATGCTGCGATAAGAAACCGAGTCGTACATTACTTCCTAACCTAGCTACACCTGAATCAACCGCTATCTCACCTCGTAACAGATTCAAAATCGTCGACTTTCCTGTCCCGTTGCGGCCGACTACTGCGATGCGGTCTTTCCAATAGACATTAAAATTTGCATCACGTAACAATACATTGTCACCAAAGGCTTTTGACACACTTTCCATAACGACTACTTCTTTCCCGCTTCGTGGTGCAGCGTCAAACAGTAACGTCATTTTTTTCGGGTCAATCAATGGCTTTCGAACTTTTTCCATACGATCTAAAGCGCGTTCCATATTGCGAGCACGTCTATGCAAACCTGGGTTTGGCGGGACTGCTTCATTTGCCCATTGACGCAAACGTTTAATGGCTTCTTTCATTTTCTTAATCTTTTTTTGTTGCTCTTCAAATTCCTGAAACTCACGCATAATACGCTCTTCTTTTTGTATGGCAAAGGATGAATAATTGCCTTGATAAAGAATTAATTCACCTTCTTCAAGATCCGCTACTTTCGTTACTACTTGGTCTAAGAAGTACCGGTCATGCGAAATGATGACGACTGTTCCTACATAGTCAACCAAATACTGCTCGAGCCATTCAACTGCAAATAAGTCCAAGTGGTTCGTTGGTTCATCGAGTAACAATAAATCTGGTTTCGTTAACAATAATTTACCGAGCATGATTTTCGTTTGTTCTCCTCCACTTAAACTGGTGAACGAACGGTTTACAAACGATGTTAACTGTAACCCTTGGACTACCTTATCAAGTTCGGTGTCCATTGAATAACCATTTCGAAGCGTAAAATCTTCTTGAATATCACCATATTGTTTCAAAAGCCTTTCTAGTTCCTCGGGTTTTGCTTGTGCCATTTTCTTCTCTAGTACATTCATTTTTTGCTGAAGCTCGACTAGCTCTTCAAAAGCCATAAGCAATACATCATGACCTGTGACTTCTTTTAAATAATTAGGGATTTGAGCTAAATAGCCAATCTTTGTGCCTTTCTTAAAATGAATGCTACCTAGATCTGGTGTTTCTATTCCTGCCAATAGAGTAAATAATGTCGTTTTACCCGAGCCATTTCGGCCAACAATTCCTAATCTATCACCCGTTTTAATAGCTAACGATAACTCTTCAAATATTAAATTTCCTCCGAGCATTTTACTAATTTCTTGTATGGTACAGATCATTTTTTTCGCTTCCTTTCATATAACACAGCTGGAAGCACGAAAAAAAGACTGCTCGAAGAGAGCAGTCTTTTCCCGAATACATAAGGTTCAGAAAGAATGTCTAATCAGCTGTGATGTTCATGTAATTGTGTAAAATGGACAAACCCGTCCCGTAGTCAACAATTTCATGAGTAATTGCACATGAAACGGATAAAAATTCCAATATAAATCCATGTGCAGTCACAACAGCGTTTTTCATTCTTTCCTCACCTCCGTTCATCAATTTTAGAATATTCTATCACATTTATTGATCAATTTCAAATGGCCATTTTGGTAGCATATTCGATAGTTTTTTGTCTTCACGATAACCGAGTACATATTCGGCTTGCATAATCGTATGAATTTCACGCGTTCCTTCGTATATGACTGGTGCTTTTGAGTTACGTAAGAACCTCGCAACTGGGTAATCGTCTGAATAGCCATATGCTCCGTGAATTTGTACGGCGTCATCTGCTGCTTGATTGGCAAAATCACAAGCCTGCCATTTAGCTAAAGATGTCTCGCGCGTATTGCGTACGCCTTTATTTTTCAACTCACCTACGCGGTACACGAGAAGACGGCTCATTTGTAGACCCGCTTCCATTTTCGCTACCATTTGTTGAACTAACTGATGTTTACCGATTGGTTTGCCAAACGTTTCGCGTTCATTACAATATTTAACGCTTGTTTCGATACACGCCATAATTAATCCTGCCGCCCCTGCCGCTACGGTAAATCGTCCGTTATCTAAGGCAGACATGGCAATTTTAAAGCCTTCGCCTTCTTTCCCCAAAAGGTTTGCAGCAGGTAGACGGATGTCATCGAAGAAAATTTCCCCCGTGTTCCCGGCACGAATTCCATATTTCCCTTTAATTGCTTTCGAACTAAAGCCCTTCATTGTGCGTTCTACCATAAATGCACTAATGCCATTGTGTTTCTTCGATTTGTCAGTATAGGCAAAGACAATAAAATTATCTGCTTTATCACATAGTGAAATCCACGTCTTTTGTCCTTTTAAAATGTATTCATTTCCGTCACGAGTCGCTGTTGTAGTCATTGCTGCTACGTCTGATCCTGCGCCAGGTTCCGTTAAACCGAAAGCTCCGATTTTCTCACCTTTTGCTTGCGGTACTAAATACTTTTGCTTTTGTTCCTCTGAACCCCACTGCATTAAGGTCATGGAATTTAATCCAATATGCACGGAAACTGCTGTACGAAAAGCAGTATCTCCACGTTCTAACTCTTCACAAATAATGGCCAGTGCATTATAGTCCATCCCACTGCCACCGTAAGCTTCAGGAATGCATACTCCCATAAATCCTAAGTCTGCTAATCTCTCCCACACTTTGGGATCAAATCCACCTGTCGCATCCCACTTTACAATATGCGGAATTATTTCGTCATCCACATATTGACGAACGGTTTTACGAAGTAGTTGTTGTTCTTCCGAAAAATCGAAGTTCACGTTGAGTCCCTCCCGTTATTCGTTACCAACCGAAGTTGATTAATGAATGGTTTCTTTTATTTGCACACCGCGTTTTTTCATTCCTTCGATATATGCTTCGCCAGGTACAATTTGTTCAGGAGCATAGACTCCACGTTTGGTAATTTCTCCGTTTCCAATCATTTGAGCTACGACTGAAATCGTATTAGCTGTCGCTCTGGCCATAGCGGTCACTTGATCAGACATGTCTTTCGTGGTAACCATTTCGTATTCATAGGTAAGCGGTTTTCCATTTTTAACACCAGATACAATCACACGCAACAATACGGCATCTTGTTTATCACCAAGTAATAAATCAGGCGTTAAAGCAGCCTTTAACACGTCACGTGTGCTGATAATTTTGCCATCTATATCAACTTTTGTTTCTTTATTTGTTAAGCCCAGGTCGACAAGCACTTTAAATTTCTCTGCATGCCCTGCATAACGTATCGTTTTATATTCAAGTGTTTCTACAGTTGAGAACGTTTTCGTTAACGTTGATGTTCCTCCTGCTGTATGGAAAGCTTCGAGCTCTCCAAAGTCATCAAAATGAATGGCTTCAATTTCAGTTAATGAAGGAATTTCAAGTAATATACCATTTCGCACTACATTTGATACGTCCGTGTAATGATCCAGTACACCTTCGAGAGAAAATACGATATTGTACTTTAAGGGACCCTCGGGCTCAACTGGAATCCCACCTACGTAAAGTTTAATTGATTTTACTTCATCTAATTTACTGGCACCGTATCCAGTTAAAATATTGATCATTCCTGGAGCTACTCCTAGATCTGGAATGATTGTGACACCCTTTTTATTGGCTTGTTCAGCTAAGTTAAGAACCGCGTTTGTTGCTCCACCAATGTGTCCACCTAAGTCTACTGTGTGGACTCCAATTTCTACGGCTATGCGTGCCACTTTTTCATTGAAAGAATAAAATAAGGCGTTAATGACGACGTCACCCTTGCTCATGACTTCTTTTAACTGTGCATCATTATTTGCATCTAAACGGACTGCTTCTATTTTGTCTGATTTAATTTTATTTTTAAATGCTTGCACTTGCTCCACTTGTAGATCTGCTAAAAAGACCTTTTCAACATTTGTGCTATTCACTAAATCACGAGCTGCTTCTTTTCCCATTAAACCTGCACCTAAAACAACAACTTTCATTTTTACATCCCCCTTTGCAAAACGTAAGTATGAATCTATATGTGATGTGTCTATTCGTTTATACAAAAAAGATTATTTATAAGTTATCAATTTGAGCTCGTTGCAGCTTGCCACTAAAATCAACATAAATACTCTTCCATTCTGTATATACATCAAGTGCAGCAACACCAGAATCACGGTGTCCATTGCCCGTTCCTTTTGTTCCGCCGAATGGCAAATGAATTTCAGCACCTGTTGTGCCAGCATTAATGTAAACAATACCGGTATCTAAATCGCGCTGAGCTTTAAATACTGTATTAACATCACGTGAGTAAATACTGCTTGATAAACCAAATGCTACGCTGTTATTTACTTCTATTGCTTCATCTAAACTTGAAACTTCGATGAGTGATACAACCGGACCAAAAATTTCTTCTTGAGCAATTCGGCTGTCTCTTGCAACATTAGTGAAAAGAGTTGGTGCATAATAATTTCCTTGTGATAATTCACCTTCAGATAGAATTTCACCACCTGCAAGTAAAGTGGCACCATCATCTTTCCCAATCTGAACATAGCTTTGGATTTTCTCTAACGCTTGTTTGTTAATAACAGGTCCAATTTTCACAGATTCATCCATGCCATCGCCAATCGTCAAATGTTCCATGGCTTCTAGCAGTCGTGTTTCGAGTTCTTCTTTGACATCTTTATGCACGATGACACGGCTACAAGCAGTACATCGTTGTCCCGCTGTTCCAAAAGCACTCCAAAGAATTCCTTCTACTGCCAATCCCATATCTGCATCATCCATTACGATTACTGCATTTTTCCCACCCATTTCAAGTGAAACTTTCTTCAAATGACGACCGCCAAGTTCTGCAACTGAGCGTCCTGTTTGTGTTGACCCTGTGAACGAAATAACTTTCACATCTGGATGTTCGATCATCGCTGTACCAACTGTTGACCCTGAGCCGAATACGATGTTTGCCACTCCTGCAGGAAGTTCAGCTTGTTCAAAAATTTTCGCCATTTCATACGCCATCATCGGCGTTAAAGTTGCAGGCTTCCATAAGAACGTATTGCCCGAAACGATGGCCGGGAAAGACTTCCAAGTTGCAATGGCTACCGGGAAATTCCAAGGTGTAATAAGACCGACTACGCCAATTGGAGCTCTAACACTCATTGCAAACTTATCTGCAAGTTCCGATGGCGTTGTTTGACCAAATAAGCGACGACCCTCTCCTGCCATATAGAATGCCATATCAATGCCTTCTTGAACTTCTCCACGACCTTCTTCAATGACTTTGCCCATTTCTTTTGTCAATACTTGTGCAAGATGTTCTTTCTTCTCTTTCATAATACGTCCTATTTCATATAAATAATCAGCCCGCTTCGGTGCAGGAACTAGTGCCCATTTCTTTTGAGCTTCCTTTGCAGCCGCTACAGCCAGATTCACGTCATCTGTCGTTGATAATCGAACTTGCGCTAACTCTTCTCCATTTGCCGGGTTCGTCACAGGAACATAGTTTGCCTCACCTGCGTCTTGCCACTTTCCACCGATGTAATTATTCAATTGCATAGTACCTTACCCCTTTCGTTTTGAAAACGTTTTCACTTCACTTTACTTATTCGACATAAAGGTTTTTAACCCTTTTCAAATTCGGAAAAAACCGAATATTCTTATATATATTGAATAACTATGAAACTTTTTGTTGTGAGTAGCGTATGAATTAGTAGAATAAATTTTTGGAGGAATGAGACGAATGAACAACCACGAAATTGATTACAAATTACATGGGGACGATATGCAGTTTGTGGAAGTCGAACTTGATCCAAGAGAAACTGTTATTGCAGAAGCTGGTAGTTTAATGATGATGGAAGACGGAATCGCCATGGAAACTATATTCGGAGACGGCTCACAAGGTTCTGCAGGTAGTGGCTTAATGGGGAAATTAATGGGTGCCGGTAAACGTATGCTTACAGGAGAAAGTTTATTCATGACCACTTTCACTAATACTGGCTCTGGGAAAAAACATGTGTATTTCGCTTCACCATATCCAGGTAAAATCATCGCAATGGATTTAAGTGAAATGGGTGGTAAAATCATTTGTCAAAAAGATGCGTTTCTCGCTGCCGCTAAAGGTGTGTCAGTAGGCATTGATTTCCAACGTAAGCTAGGAACAGGATTCTTTGGTGGTGAAGGATTCATCATGCAAAAACTCGAAGGCGATGGACTTGCCTTCTTGCATGCTGGAGGCACAATTCACAAAAAACAGCTGCAACCGGGTGAAGTATTACGAGTTGATACTGGATGCTTAGTTGCGATGACACAAGATATCGATTACAACATTGAAATGGTGAAAGGCGTTAAAACTGCACTATTCGGTGGAGAGGGACTATTTTTTGCCACGCTCCGTGGTCCTGGAACAGTTTGGGTTCAGTCCTTACCATTTAGCCGTTTAGCCAGCCGCGTGTTCGCAGCAGCACCGCAAACACCAGGTGGTGGCTCTAAAGGTGAAGGAAGTTTAGCTGGAGGATTGTTTGATATTATTGGTGGGAAATAGTAAAAGAGAATAACGCAGTGTTTGATCTATTTCAATACTGTATCGCCAAAGTTTGCCTAGTAGCTTTGGAACCAAAACCACTGCACTATACCATAAAAAATTAGAGACAAGAGCGAAATGACTAGTCACTTTATACTTGTCTCTTTTTCTGCATTTTATTTACTAGTGATTGGACACTTACTGCAAAAAGCTGCCGAAGATGTAATTTCGGCAGCTTTTGCAGTATTTAAGTGTTTGCAATCATGCGAATTTACAAAGAAGAGTTTTGCGACACTGTAGCGTGCCTTTTATCAACAACACTGGTATTGAGCAATAGCTCAGTTGTAATTATTGGCTGGCACGTTGTAATTTTGGAAGATGACGTTGTAAAAATCGGGATTGACGTTACAATAGTAAAATTATGGAACATTATAAAGCGATAGTAATGCATACATTCCCTGGGCTATTGATGTTCAAATTAGAACTAGAAACAAATCTACGACTGAAAACAGTACTTGATATCGTCTAAACAATTTTTTCTAATTCACCAACTTTGTCAGTCCATCGACAATATCTAAACTGAAGCTAAAACACCTTAACTGAAAACGTTCTTCACTTTTATTTCTAACGAAAAACCCTCCTCGAAATTTTTCGAAGAGGGTTTTTCGTTAGATATCATTCTTACTTATTCATTCAAATTTACCGTCTCTGTAATCTTTATAGGCCTGGACAATTTCTTCTTCCGAATTCATAACAAAAGGTCCTCGAGCTACGACTTTTTCTTCAATCGGCTGACCAGCGTATAATAGGACACGCATTTTATCTGTGGCATGGATCATTACTTCAGACTTTTCAAAGCCTGTTGCTCTTTCCAGCCATAGAACCTGTCCTTTCTTGCCTTCTGTGTTTCCACTACCAAACGTTCCTTTTCCTTCGACGATATAAAGGAAGCCATTATAACTACCAGGAAGATCCTGCGTGACGGTCTTACCGGGTTCTACAACCATCTCAAGCATCGTTACGGGAACATGGTTTTTCGTGTCAGCAGCAACGCCTTTTGAAGAGCCTGAAAAGACTCGAATCGTTGCACCCTCTTCTTGACGTAAGGGCATATTTTTCGCAAGCATATTTTGATAACGAGGTTCCGTCATTTTTTTGTCACTTGGAAGATTGACCCACAATTGCAGGGAGTGAACAGTTTGCCCTTCAGCTGGGTCCTCTGTATGAATAATTCCTTTACCCGCAGTCATCCATTGGACATCTCCTGGATTTAGTTCCCCTCCACCAGTTTTATTATCACGATGTTCAAGCTTTCCATCAATGATATACGTGACGGTTTCAATGCCTCGATGTGGGTGCATGCCAAATGTTCCTCGCTGGAAAAAATCTTCTGCCATCAATAGAAACGGATCCTCTTCTTCCCAGTTACCCGGTTTAATGACCAACCCTGCTTTATGCGTCGGCGAGTTTTCTTGATATACGACGTCCCTCACATTTTGGATTCCTCTGGACATGACAGTTTCGTTGTTCATTTGAAACTCCTCCCGCTTTGCTAATGTCGATTCATAGAACTAGTCTAATGAGACAGTTGCATTTCCCTTAACTACTCTCTTAACAGGATGACGTGCACTTTTCCAGGTCCATGTACACCTAAGGCTAAGTCCATTTCAATATCGGCTGTACGACTAGGTCCTGTAATGAAATTTATACATGAAGGAAGACCATTAGGTACTTTAGAATGTATAAGTTCCATCGCTTGGGTAAGGCGAGGTACAATTCGACTTTCCGGCATTATACATAAGTAAAATGGCGGTAGCAAACTTACCATACGTCCCCTTCCACCTCCGTTCATTAGGACCACGGTGCCTGTTTCAGCTAAACCGAGATCGGCACAAGTGATTCCTAAATCAACCTTTGCAGAGAGTTGCATTCGCTCATCTTCATTCAAAGAATTATCCCAAATTGAATTCTCAACACCATTTGTAGATAATAATGATGTAAGGCCTAATTCATGTAAAAAAGGATCATCCCAAGAAATAGCTGATTTAACTTCAAAATCCTTTAACACCCTTGATAAAGTAATATCTAACTCTTGTCGTGTAATACGGTCTACATTGGTATTTAGAAGTTGCAGATTATCTATGAATTGTTCAATTAATTCTTCATTTGTTTTCCCTTCATATAAATGTAAATAGGGCTTGTTATTCCAAACTGGCGGTTTAACACCCGTTCTTCTTTCACGACCTAATCTCGTCGCAATATTCGATAGAAATTCCTCTTGATTTGATTGATTTACAGTCAAGTCCCTCACTCCTTTCCTTCCTTTTCCCACCATTCACGAAACGATTGCTTCGCCGGTCGAGGAAGATCTCGAATATCCGTCCATCCGCCCAACATACCAGGTCCTTTTGTAATATATCCGTCTTTAGCGAGCACCCCAAGCCCTGTATTCGCTAACTTTACAGTCTTATCATAGAGAGCAGGATGACTATTCACATAACCAAATCCTTTAAAAGCCATTTTTTCCGACAGCGGAGCATAACCTTGTTCTACTTCGTCTTTGCGATGTTCAATCAGTAGGTCGTGTAATGGGATTTTCACAGGACACACCTCTGTACAAGCGCCACATAAGCTAGAAGCATGAGGTAGTTCCTTCCAATCGTCATAACCTTCGAGTAACGGCATTAATACAGCACCAATTGGTCCACTATAGACACCGCCGTAAGCGTGTCCTCCAACATGTCTGTAAACAGGACAAACATTTAAACAGGCTCCACATCGAATACAATTCAATGCTTCCTGATAGGCTGTTCCCAAAAGTTGTGAACGACCATTATCTAAAATAACAAGATGAAACTCTTCAGGACCATCTAAATCCTCACTCTGCCGTGGTGAATTAATTCCGGTCACGTACACACTGATTTTTTGCCCAGTTGCACTCCTTGTGAGCATGGAAACCATGATATCTAATTCATTCCAAGTAGGAACAATTCTTTCTAAACCCATGACTGCAATATGAACTTTCGGAAGGCTTGTCGTGAGTCGAGCATTTCCTTCATTGCTGACGAGTACGACAGAACCAGATTCCGCAACAGCAAAATTACAACCTGATATCCCGATATCTGCCTGTAAAAACTCTTCGCGAAGTGTTTCTCTAGCAAAGAGACACAAATCTGTTGTTTCATCTGAAATCTTTCGACCCGCCACTTCAGAGAAGAGCTCTGACACTTGTTGTCTTGTCTTATGGATTGCAGGGGCAATCAGATGTGATGGCGTCTCATCCGCTAATTGAATGATATACTCCCCTAAATCAGATTCAACTACTTTCAAACCTTCCGCTTCAAGATGTTTGTTTAAGTGAATTTCTTCAGTCACCATCGATTTAGATTTGATGATTGTTTTCGCTTCTTTATCCTTGGCAATTTTTTTGATGATTTCAACTGCATCGCTGTCCTTCTCTGCGAAGTGGACAAATCCTCCATTTTTTCGAACGTTTGTAACTAACTCCTCAAGATAACTATCTAAGTTATCGATAGTATGTTTTCGAATATCAGCAGCCAGTTCTCGCCATTCTTCAATATTTCCTATCTGATCGGCCGCTGTATTCCTACCATTACGCAATTTATCTTGTGCAAAGGGAATCGCTTTCTTTAAAATTGGATCCGCTAATGCTTTGTCAACTCTGTGGTTAAAATCAATGGTATTTAAAGTCATCTTTAAATCTTACCCCCTTTTTCTAACACCTCTGCGACATGCATAATTTCTATTTCTTTACCTGTTCTTCTCATTCTTCCACCAATGTTCATGAGACATCCTAAATCAGAGCCAATCAATACGCTTGCTCCTGTAGAAGTAATGTTTTTAATTTTCTCATCAACCATTCTCTCAGAAATGTCGCTCATTTTGGCAGCAAAAGTACCTCCAAATCCACAACAATCCTTACAATATGGTAATTCCTTTACCGTAAGTCCCTCTACCTGACTTAACAATGCGATTGGTTCCTCTTCTATTTCTAAACCCCTAATCATATGACACGAATGATGATATGTTGCAGTTGATTCAAGTTTGGCATTGAGATCCTCGACTTTCAGAACATTCACTAAAAAATCTGAAAATTCATGAGTTTTATCTGCAAGATTCTGAGCCTTATCACGCCATACAGGATCACTTTCAAATAACACAGGATAGTAATGATGAATCATAGCCGCACAGGAGCCAGAAGGTGTTACAACTGTCTCACTATTTTCAAAAGCAAGAATTACTTGCTTCGCTGCTTTCATTGCGTCCTTATGGAAACCACTATTATAAGCAGGTTGACCGCAGCAAGTTTGTTCTTTAGGAAATTCTACTTCCACTCCAAGTTTCTGCAACACATTGACCACACTCATCCCTACTTTAGGGTAAAATGCATCTGCTAAACACGTAATAAATAGAGCAACTTTCATCGTCATTCTCCTTTGTCTACTAAGATTTTAAGATGGAATCCTGTTCTCTGTTAACAATTAACAGTTAACAGAGAGTTATCAAAAAAAAGAGCCTCGTGTTACCTAGCATTCATTTTAAGAATAGCTTCTAAACTATTTTTAATATGTGACCGCATTTCCAGTTCCGCTTTTTGTTCATTTCTTTCAATTAAAGCTTGGTAAATCTGTTCATGTTGCCCGATAATGTCATGAATATTAGGATAGTAATTACGGATCATCGTGTTTCTTATATAGATAACCTTGGTCTTTATTACGCTCATCAATTGAATTAACTGTTGATTTTCAGACCCCTCTATTATTAAATCATGAAATGCTTGATCTAACTTACCCAGTTCTGTAAATGATTTCTGTTGATCAGCTTCTTTTGTTTTCTCAATGATTATCACTAATTCATCTAGTTGTTTCGTAGACATCTTTTTGACAGCTAGTTGAGTTGCTAATACCTCGAGACTCTCACGACATTGAAAAACTTCTTCCAGGTCTTTTCGTGTAGGTTGATAAACTTGGATAGGACCTCCATTTTGAACAATAAGTCCATCTTGCATGAGCATACGAAATGCTTCACGAATCGGTCCTCTACTAACTCCTAATCTCTCAGCTAACTTCACTTCGACTAAGCGCTCCCCTGGGTGAAATTCTCCTTCCAATAGCAAAGACTTAATAATGGTATAAGCTTGCATATGAAGGGGCTCTGTTTTAATAACTTGTTCGATTTTACACACCACCTAGCAAAATAATTGTTTTTAATGACCTACTATTTATAATTCATTTACCAAGTATTACCGTCTCTATTAAATTACTAGTTTGTTAAAAGTTACACTATTCATAATAAATAGTCAATACCGACTTATTAACTATCTTTTTATTTCTGTTGGTGAAAGAGCGTTTTGATTTGCACTATGTAATGTTTTTGAATTTCCGGTTCCCTTTGGATGACACACCTGCTTCACTATTACCTGAAGAATAAGACAGCCTTCCACCTATATATAGTGATTTCCGTTACAGGCGGACGCTTTCCGCGGGCGTTCCGTGAGCCTCCTCGTCGCTTGAAAAACCGGTGCTCCTGCATCGCTTCGCTAGCTTCGTCGCAAACGAATTGTGCAAATGCACAATTCGTTTCCTGCGGGGTCTCACCAGACTCGCTTTTCCCGCTGGAAAGATATTGGACGAACTGTAATTCGTCCAATATCTTTGCGACGAGTAACCGCAGGAGCACATGTTTTCTCGCCGCCTTTCACTATCACTACAATCATTCCCCTGTTTAAAAATAACAGTGATAACCATATAGTTTTAAAAATAAATAAAAAAATCGTCCTATCTTGTAAAATGAAAGTATTCGCTCCTATAGTTTAGATAGGACAATTTTATGTGCAATTCAAAGATTACTAGACAATAATAGATCACTGAACGAAATTTCACTTTCACTGAGAGGATACTTGTGTTTCTAAAAAAGGTAATCACGACTTCGAATTATCTAGAGTCACATTAAAGAAATTCCGTTTTAGCATGTTAGTCTCCATATACTAAAGACACTATGAGAAAGGACTGCCACGGCAGCCCTATTTTCAAAAGCTATTATTCACCTTGCCCTCTTTCAAAGTTCAAATCCCATGTATAGCCAAACTTATCTAGTACTTTAGCGTATTTAGCTCCCCAGAAGGTATCTTGTAATTCCATGATAGCCTTACCGTCTTCTAGTAACGCATTGTACAAACGATTCACTTCTTCTTCGCTTTCACATTCAACCATCAATGCTACATTTGTTGTACCCGATTCGCCGGGAGTTGCTGAATCGGCAAGCATGATACTGAAGTTTCCATCAGTTAAATGACAATGCATGCTGAAATCAGCAGCTTCTGGTGGATGAGGAAAATCTCCGTCACTATATTTCATAATTCCTGTGTTCTCCAACCCAAAAATTTGTTTCATAAAATATCGCAGCATCTTTTCCATTCCCGTAAAACGATAAATATGGTGTGACTGGTTTCATTCGATTCCATCCCCTTTACTTGTCATGTTCTTTCCTTATTAAGGTTCTCCACTTATCTATAAAATGCCTTTTATTTTGAAGAAGATTTAAATTTATGCAGAGCCACAATTGTCCCTCACATTGTAGCTAGTATCTGGGATGGAACTCTCTCTGGTTCATTAAAGTAAGAAAACCCTATAAAAAAGTGGCAAAGCTATGTATTTTGTGGGGTTTCCGGTTCGCTTTGACGTCACACATGCTGCATCATAACCTAAAGAAAAAGAAGAATTGTGATGTGAAGTTGTCACATCACAATTCTTCTATTTTTAGACAATTTTGCGGCGAATGTGTGTCAGTCGCCAGCCTACTTACCTAACTTGCCTTTATGAACAAACATGATCCCAACTATACCTATTGTTATAAATCATCAAACCCATTGTCTTGCACATTAACTTTTACGTATTGACGCGACTTTTGTTCGAAGAAATCTGTTTTACCTAGATCTACTTCTTCATATGCTTTAATCCATTTTAAAGGATTTTTGCGATAGCCTGGGAATGGACGTTCATAGCCAAGTTGAGCGCAGCGAACATTAGCGTAAAAGTAGATGTATTCCTCTACGTCCTCAACATCTAGGCCTTCAATCTTGTCGCCAATGACTTCACGTGCCCATTCGATCTCGTGTGCAGCTGCTTCTTTGAAGATATTTTCAACTTCAAGCGCTCGTTCGGGAGTAACGTATTCAGGGTACTCCCGTAATAACTCTTGATATATTTTCACAAATAAATCAACGTGAATTTGTTCATCACGATTAATATAGTTAATCATCGTGCTCGTACCGACCATCTTTTGTTGACGTGCTAGATTGTAGAAAAAAGCGAATCCAGAATAGAAAAATAGTCCTTCCAAGATGACATCATAAACAATCGCCGTTAATAACGAATCCACATTCGGCTCATCGGAAAAAGCTTCATACCCTTTCATGACAAAATCGTTTCGTTTCTCCAGTACCGCTTCAGTTCGCCAGTAATCAAACACACGGTCTTGCTCTTGTTTTGACACTAAACTTGAAAGTACATAGGAATACGAATGATTATGAATAACTTCTTGTTGTGCCAAAATAATCATTAATGCATTCAAACTAGAATCAGTTAAATAATCAGCCACTTTTCCTGCAAAGTCAGTTTGAATACTATCGAGCAAAGCCAGTATGCCAATAATTTTCAAGAACGCTTCTCGTTCCGCATTATTTAAAGACCCGAACTGTTTTACATCTGACCCCATATTTATTTCAAATGGGGTCCAAAAGTTTCCAAGCATTCGTTTATATTTTGGATATGCCCAACTAAACCGAACATCATCCCAATTTAAAATATTAGAAGAGTTACCATTTACTATTCCAGTCGAACGATTCGGTGCATTTTTATCCATGAGCTTTCGCTTTTCAATTGTCGTCATACACATTTCCTCCTTAGCTTGAACAGGACTCACATTCTATCAATTCAATCGATGTTGAACGTACATAATAGGTTGTTTTCAAGCCACTTGCCCACGCATCTAAATGTAAATCAAGCAGTTCTTTTGCTTTGATTGTGTTTTGAACATATAAATTCAATGATATCCCTTGGTCGATATGTCGTTGACGAGCAGCATTTTGTTTTAACGTCCAGTGTTGATCGATGAAATACGCTGATTTGTAATACCAAGTGGTATCTTGATTTAAATCCGGCACAGTTACTGGGATTTTATAGTCTTTCTTTTCTTCTGAGTAGCTCTTTTGGAAAATGGGATCAATACTTGCCGTGCTTCCTGCTAAAATCGATGTGGAAGAGTTTGGGGCGACGGCCATTAAATAACCATTTCGCATACCGTTCATGGATACATCAAAGCGAAGTTCACGCCATTTTTTTGACAAGTATCCCCGAGATGCAAAGTATTCACCATTATCAAAATCAGATCCTTTAAATAATGGATACGGTCCTTTTTCCCTTGATAAATTCATTGATGCTTTAATTGTTAAATAAGCAATTTCTTCATACAATTCATCTGCAAACTCTACGGCTTCATCAGATTCCCAGCGTATTGCCTTTAATGCTAATAAGTGATGCCAACCAAATGTACCAAGACCAATTCCACGGTATCTCGCGTTCGTGCGCTCAGCTTGAGGCACTGGAATCATATTCAAATCAATGACATTGTCGAGCATGCGAACCTGAACTTCTATCAGTCGATTTAATACGCCAGCTGGAACTGCTTTTCCTAAGTTGATTGAAGATAAATTACACACGACAAAATCGCCAGGCTTACGACGGGTCACTATGATATCGTCTTCTATCGTTATCGATTCAAATGTCGTCGCACTCATGTTTTGGAAAATTTCTGTACATAAGTTACTGCTATAAATCATGCCTTCATGCTTATTCGTATTCTTGCGATTCACTTCATCACGATAAAACATATACGGCACACCAGTTTCGAGTTGGCTTCTCATAATACGTTTCATGATATCAATTGCAGGAACTACTTCTCTAGTTAATCGCTCGTCTGCTACACATGCTTGATAGTTATCACGGAAAGAGCCTTTGCCTTTCGTTTCATCATAGGAATCTTCAAGAGAATAGCCCATCACAGTACGCACTTCATGAGGATCGAATAATGTCCATTCTTCCCTGTCTTGAACTTTCTCCATAAAAATATCTGGTAGGCTAACACCTGTGAAAATATCGTGGGCACGCATTCGCTCATCGCCGTTATTTAACTTCAAATCCAAGAATGGCATGATGTCCTTATGCCACACATCTAAGTAAACTGCAATTGCACCTTGTCTTTGTCCAAGTTGATCTACGCTAACTGCTGTATTGTTCAATTGTTTAATCCACGGCATGACACCGCTTGATGCGCCTTTAAATCCTCGAATCGATGAACCACGGCTTCGTACTTTGCCCATGTAAATGCCAATACCACCACCATATTTCGATAATGTAGCAACGTCTGTATTGGAGTCATATATACCTTGCAAACTATCGTCGACCGTATCAATAAAGCAGCTTGATAACTGACCATGAGGCTTTCCTGCATTGGACAGAGTTGGCGTTGCAACCGTCATATATAAGTTGCTCATCGCCCAGTAAGATTCTTTAACTTTTTCTAAGCGATTTATTGATTCATTTTGCATTAATGTCATAGCAATAATAAGCCAGCGCTCTTGAGGAAGCTCGGCTGGAGTTTTATCGTAATCTTTTGCTACGTAGCGGTCCATTAACGTTTTTAATCCGATATAGGTAAAAAGTGTATCCCGCTCCGGTTCAAGAATTTCACTTAACTCAATGATTTCTTTTTTCGTATAAGCCTGAAGAAGGCGAACGTCATATAACCCTTTGTCAGATAAGCGGCTGAGATGTTTGTAAAAATCCTCGTATACTTCATCGTTTGTACAGTTTCGAGTAACAGCGAGTTCGCTATAAACTTGCGCTAAATATATACGTGCTGCTACAAAGGTCCAATAAGGTTCTTCCTCGTCCAAATGACTAAGTGCCTCTAAAACCATAGCTTGTGCCACTTGCGCGTCAGTAGCTTGCGGATTTCTCTTCAACCACTTGTCATACGCTCGCACTAATGGTGCTAACTGAACTTCTTTAAAAACTGTCAATAATTGATCAATCATACTCTCTTTTTGTGTTAATACCTTTTGCATTATGTATTAGCCCCTTTCAATTTCCACAATTTCAGTAACGCAAAAAAGCGACGGCACAGCCTCTTCGGCTGAGCTATCGCTCATGATTGATAGAATGGAAAGGAGTTAAAGTGGTTAACGAGGAAATGGAATATCGCTCGCTACTGATAGCTCGCTTCCACTCCTCAACCCCCGAAGAAAGTGTTGCTTATTCGAAAAAATGGCAGGTCTCCTGGCTCGTGTATCATCCTTCTATACGCCTTCCCGTGCAATTACACAGTGGTCATTGTATAGTCGTTCACACTTACAGTTGCGGGGACAGCTTCGGCATTTACCGAATTCCCTATTATACCATTGCTGGTACCATTTTCTCGTTTACATACTATATATGGTGTTTTGTATAAATATTAATCTAACATATTGTGTTTTATGATTCAATAGATGAATTGTTAGTGAATTCACTTAGCCCTTATTCACACTCGCTAATTCGCTTAAAAAATATTTTTTATCATCTTCTTTTACTATGTTTTCAGCTGCTATTTGACCTCGTTCAAACCACGTACTCATGGACTCAAAGTTTCCTCTGCACTTCTCTGCACGGGCAAGTGATTCATACGCAAAAGCTAAATCAAAATCCCCAAAGTCTTCCGCTTCACATAATTCAAAACCGGCAATCCCATAAAAGTAGGCTGCTTCCCCTTGACTAAGGATGGCATGAACTCTCGACACTTGCCAATAGCCTCTTGCCAAATTGAGTTTCTTACCTATTTGACGCCAATGATAAAGTGAAGCATATGCCTTTTCAAGCATTTGTGAATCTTCATCACTAGTGCGCTCTTTTTTCTCAATCAAATCCCATGTTTCGTTAAACAGTTGGACTGCCCATTTTCGGTGAAGACCGTTTTCTTCCTTTGTCATACTTTTAACCACTCCTATTCTACATGCTCTTTGCGCGCGTTCTTTTCTCTAAATACATACGCTGGTCAGCCAATGTATAAAGCTCGTCATAAGTAGTCCCTTCTAATGGATATTCGCTACACCCTATACTCAATTTTACTTCGATAAAAACATTTCTAAAAATGAACGGTTGATTTCTAAACGCATGATGTACACTATCCATTAATTGTTGTGCATTTGTAAATCGTTTGTTATCCGAAACAGCAAAGACAAACTCGTCTCCACCAAGCCGACCAACATGTCCACTTTCAGCAACTAATTCACGCACAATTTTTGCTGTATGAATGAGTACTTCATCTCCAATAATGTGACCATGAATATCATTTATCTCTTTAAAATAATCTAAATCCAATAGTCCAAAGTAAGCAGTATGAGTTGGATTATCAGCAATATATTTCTCAGTTAATTGAACAAATGATGCGCGATTTGCTACACCTGTTAAAGTATCGTGATAAGCCAAATATTTAAGGCGATCATCTGCTAATTGTTTCTCTGTCACATCTCGACAAATTAAATAGTAGGAAATCGACCTGTTTTTAATAAACCTTTTCCCATCTAGTTTAAAATAAGCACTAAGATTATCAGTTTTCATATGATACACAATGGAATGAACTGATTTTCCTTGCTCTAATTGATTTTTAATATTGACTAATTGTTCATCGTTTGTGGACGCGTGAAATAACGCAAAAAATTCTTTTGTGTTATCAGGAAAACGTAATAATGCAGCTTGATTCGCCTTTTCTAATTTCCACATGTCATTAAAAATAAGAGTAGCTGATGAATTCAAATTAAACAGAGTGGCATATTGATCATTTTCATCAGATAGGAAATTATATTTCAACATGCTATAGGTGATTAACACTGCAAATAAAACTCCGATATATAAATAAGGATACGGTGGTAATATGCCACGATAATCTGGCAGACCTAGTACGAGTATCACGCTAATACTTCCTAAAACAACCCAAGAGAGGAACTTTAAAAGGTGAATATCTTGTTTTGAATGAACTCGTTTTATACCGTTTTTCAACATGAAATATGAGGGCTACGATATGATGCAACTTAAAAGAACAATCGCGTAATAAGTTGGATCTAATACGCCATAAACCCACGGACCCTGTCTAACATAATTTTCAATAAGCTGACTAGGATTGACCGTTAAAATATTATATACAACAAATGGTAATGGTAAATAAAATACCCATGGATATAACCATTTCCACATGATATCTTCCATTTTGGCTACTTTTGCAAAAAAATGAAAACTAAACATAACAATGAGTAATCCACAAATTTTTATCACATATTCATGAATATAAGGACTATCTGCAGTGGGTAAAGCATGTCGAGTAAATTCTCCTAGGAATATAATGGCATACAAATTGATAATGATAAAAGCAAGTTGATGCTCAGTCCTCTTTGGATTACGGAATATCACGACAAATGACATCGATAGTAATACAGATGAAGGCAATATATAGGCAATGAAATAATAAATAAAAGTTGATATCGTCATTTTGCCCGCCTCTTTTCTCCTACCTAATTATGTATATATTATTAGTATAATTTATTAGTAATAAATTCTCACTAATTAATACTCAAGAAAAACCAGGCAAAGTACGCCCCGTCATCTAAGAAAGGACAGAAGATTAAGTATCAATTAAAAAGATATTCGATACAGTATCAACTTTGATTTCCGCTACAACGCACTTTCATGTTTCGAAGCTAGCGAAGCGATGCAGAAACAGGCGGACGCTTTCCGCGGGCGGTCCGTGAGCCTCCTCGTCGCAAGAAAAACATGTGCTCCTGCATCGCTTCGCTAGCTTCGTCGCAAACGAATTGTGCACATGCACATTTCGTTTCCTGCGGGGTCTCACCTGGACTCGCTTTTCCCGCTGGAGTCGCCGCCTTTCACTACAATCATTTACCTATTTTAAAATAAATAAAAAAAGCGTTCTATCTTTTAAAATGAAAATACCCACACCCAAATTTAGTGGACGATTCTTTATATGCAATCTATTACTAAAAAAAGATAGATCACTGAATAAAATTCACTTCCACTGAGGAAATTTTCGTTTCTAAAAAAGGAAATCACAAATTCGAATTAATCGAATTACCGATAGTCAAATCAAAAATAAATTTCGTTTTAGCATGTTAGTTTCCATATACTAAAAACACCATGAACACTGGGTTCTTGGCACATCAATTTCATATACTTTCTTATCTTTTAAGAAAAACCGGGCAAAGTACGCCCGGTCCTTTAAGAAGAGTAACCATAGAAACCCGTTTATTTCCGCTACGGTGGACGCTTTTCGCGGGCTTGGCTTCAGTCTCCTCGTCACTGCAAAAACATGTGCTCCTGTGTGGCCTTAAGCTCAAGCTTTCCCCGCTGAAGTTGCCACCTGCGCTTCAATCAACTAGTGTGAATTTTTCCATCATTGCAACGAATTCTATTTTTAGTGACACTTATTTGAACTCTTGAGCGATACAAAGCTAGCAGGAATACTTCTTCTACACTATTTCTAAAAAGAGAAATACTTGCTCAAAATACCAGAATTTCAGTGTTCATCATGCAAACCA